>JALZWD010000362.1 GCA_023300365.1 Flavimaricola sp.
CCCTCGGCAAACCCGGCCACCGCCAATGTGATCCGGTAGGCATTATCAGATTTTTGTTCAATATTATAAGGAGGATAGCCGTCATTGCCCGTTTTGGCAGTCCGTTCCACCAGCCTCTCAAGCTGATCAAAGCCCAACAAAAACGGATGGGCCCCAAGGGTCAGTTTTGTCATGTGACACGTCCTTAAGGTTCAAGCGACAGTCAAAGGTCGGCCCCGTATTGGCAGCCGCCTATTGATAAAATATGGGGGTTTAAATGCGCCCTCGCAAGGCCTTGCACTAGGCGTGGGACCGTTTGTCGCTTATCTAGGGCGCACAACGCGCGAAAAAGGCACCCAAGTTTTATGACAACCTCAAAAGAAATGCCCAACGAAGACGTGCTCCGCATCAAACTTGAGGTCTTGCGCCGCGAGCACCGTGATCTTGATGAAGCGATTGATGCCCTCCAAGAACGCGCAGCACACGATATGCTCACCCTACGACGCCTCAAAAAACAAAAGCTATCGCTCAAGGATAAAATTGCGGTGCTTGAGGACCGCATCCTTCCCGATATCATCGCGTAAACCCGCCTCGCACAATCTAGGGGCCCTACCTTCTCAATTGCACCCCGCGCAGGCGTGTCTATAGTGCCGCCCTTACTCTAACCAAAGGTCTCTGCACCAAATGGCAACACCGTCTTCCTCTCCCGTTGTGGGCATCATCATGGGCAGTCAATCTGATTGGCCAACCATGCGCGACGCCGCAGACCTGTTGGACACATTGGGCATCCCCCATGAGGCCAAAATTGTATCAGCCCACCGAACGCCCGATAGGCTTTGGGATTATGGTCACGCCGCCGCAGATCGCGGCATTCAGGTGATCATCGCGGGCGCGGGCGGGGCGGCACATTTGCCCGGCATGATGGCCTCAAAAACCCGGCTGCCGGTTATTGGTGTTCCGGTTCAAACCCGCGCCTTGTCCGGTGTCGACAGCCTTTATTCCATCTTGCAAATGCCGCGCGGCTATCCTGTGGCCACCATGGCAATCGGCGGTGCGGCCAACGCGGCATTGATGGCCGCCAGCATCCTCGCCTTGGGCGATCCCGCGCTTGCCAAACGCCTCGATGATTGGCGCGCAGACCTCTCCGCCTCAATTCCGGATGCCCCTTCAGATGAATGATCCTTTGCCCATCGGGGCCACGATTGGCATTCTCGGCGGCGGTCAATTGGGCCGCATGCTCGCCGTTGCCGCCGCACGGCTTGGCCTCAAGACATGCATTTTTGAACCCGGCGGCGATTGCCCGGCAAGCCATGTGGCCAATTATCATTTTCAGGCCGATTATGATGATGCCGAGGCCCTCGCAAAATTCGCGGCCTCCGTCGATGTGATCACCTATGAGTTCGAAAACATCCCCACATCCGCGCTTGATATCCTCGAGGCGCATAAGCCGATCCATCCAAATCGCCGCGCACTTGCCACATCGCAAGACAGGCTGACCGAAAAGACATTCTTGCAAAGCCTCGGCCTCGCCACAGCGCCGTTTGCAAATGTCGAAAGTGACGACGATATGCAGGCCGCCGTGGCCGAGATTGGCACGCCAAGCATTCTTAAGACCCGGCGCTTTGGCTATGATGGCAAGGGACAGGCCCGCCTCAAGGCCAGTGATGATGCCGCAACGGCATGGCAAAGCATGCAAGACGCGGCCTCTGTCCTTGAGGGGTTTGTCGATTTCTCCCACGAGGTCTCGGTGATCGGTGCGCGGGCCCAAGACGGCGCGGTCTCCTGCTTTGACCCCGGCGAAAACATCCACCGCGATGGCATTTTACACACCACCACCGTCCCCGCCCGCCTCACACCGGCGCAACGCTCGGACGCGGTTCTTATTGCCGCGCGCATCATGACCGAGTTGGACTATGTCGGTGTTATGGGCCTCGAACTGTTCGTTACACCGGGCGGCTTGATCGTGAATGAAATCGCACCGCGTGTGCATAATTCCGGCCATTGGACACAAAACGGCTGTTTGATTGACCAGTTCGAACAACACATCCGCGCCGTCGCCGGATGGCCCTTGGGCAATGGCGCACGGCACAGCGATATTGTGATGGAAAACCTAATTGGTAACGATGTGGAGCAGCTCGCACAGATCGCCCAAAGCGACACGGCGATCCACCTTTATGGCAAATCAGACGCCAAACCCGGCCGCAAAATGGGCCATATCAACCGGATCTATACCAAACCCTAGTCCCGGCCGAACAACACACCACCAAGCGACAAAGACCGATCAAACCGACCCCCTTGCAAAAATTGCAAAACCTCGGCCATCACCAGCGGGTTGTTCATCATAAACGTGTGGCTGACTGGCAAGACAATGTGATCTGTCATCCCCTCAAGCCGCGTCGATGCAACCGAAACTTTGCCATCATCCGGCCCCTCTATCAGGGCCGAATAAATTGGATTTAACGTGCCCGTCCCCGCGATGATCCCAACTTCATAGGCCGGCAAAGGCAACTCATTGGGCAGGCTATCTTCTTGGGTCCCAAGCTGCAGGCCAGCGGGCCCATTGACCCATTGAAACGGCTCGAAATCTCCGAATATATCAACAAGTTCTGACCCACCATTGGGGGGCGCCAACATCACCACGCGCCCCATCACATCCGGCCTGTTATCCGTAAGCCAAGCGCGCGCTAGAATGCCGCCCATCGAATGCGTCACAAAATTAACGCGGCGCGCGCCACACGCCGCGACATCCGTAGGCAAAGCTTCGGCCACAAGCGTTTGCACAGTCGCGGTGGTCGAGGGATAGCCGTTGTTCACAACCGTATAACCCTCGCCCTCGAGCACCTCTTCAAGGGCTGCGAAAGAAAACTCGCTCCGGGCAAGCCCGTGCAGCATTACAACGCATTCATCCTCATTCGATTGCGCCACCACAGGTGCGGGGCTGACGAAAGAACATACCAAAAGGGCGGCAAAAACATTTCTCATGCCCCTAAGATAGGATGTATTTGAGCGAACGTCAGGTCCGGAATTCCCTGACCTTGCGTCTTGTTGCCTCGCGCGCGACACTTGGCGCATGTCACGTCCCCCCCGTATCGCCACCCGCGCCATCCTTTTACACGACAATCGTCTCCTTTTGGTAAATGCTTGGAAGGGGCACACAAACCTGTGGTGCGCCCCGGGCGGCGGCGTCAATGCCCATAGCAGCCTGCCCGACAATCTGCGCCGCGAAATGATCGAGGAAACCGGTCTTGATGTGGCCGTTGG
>JALZWD010000363.1 GCA_023300365.1 Flavimaricola sp.
GCCGTAGCCTGCACCACCGGGGAAGGCCATGACGACCTTGCGCCCATGCGCCACGAATTGTTTGCCCTTGCCGTTCATGGCCGTTCCGTCGTCTTGCGCGATTGTTGTTGGCGCGCCAGCACCGCCGCCGCGCCGTCCACGGGCGGGGTGGTTGACGCGGTCAAACATGGCTTGGATGTCGAACTCATGCCCGTCTTGCGCCCCCACTTCCATATATTGACCAAGGCCGCCACGGGTCCTGCCGGCGCCGCCTGAATCTGGGCGGAGTTCTTTGCGCCAGATAATCACCGGGCCTGCGTGTTCTGTGGCCTCGATTGGCATGGTCATAACGCCGGAGGGGAAGGCGGTTGTGTTTAGGCCGTCATGTTCTGGCCGCGCGCCTGAGCCGCCGGAATTAAACGTCAGTACTTCGGATCGACGCGCCGTTGCGGGGGCGGGGGCATCGGTGCGCGGGCGCAAGGAAACCTGAAAATTGCACAGGCATCCTGCCCCTTCGGCAGGCACCAAACCGGGCACGATTTTGTCAAAGGCATCATAGACCGCATCAGGCACAAAATGCCCCACGATATGGCGCAGGGCCACAGGGGCGGGATGCAGCGCGTTCACAATCGTATTTTCAGGTGCCGCGATTTCAAACGGCGCAAGAGACGCGGCGTTGTTGGGGATCTCGGGTGCGATAGCGACCTTGAGCGCATAGCACGCATAGGCTTTGGCATAGACCAACGGACAATTGATCCCCTTTTTATCGAGGCCGGAGGAGCCTGTGAAATCTGACACGATCTTGTCGCCTTGGATGCTGACCTTGACCTTTAGCGTTATGGGGCTCTCAAATCCATCGACGGTCATTTCCCCTTGGGCTGATTTTTGCGGCAAGGCCGCGATACGCTCGATTGTTGCACGGCGCGAATTTTCGAGGATAAAGGCCGCGATACCGTCGAGGTCTTTGAGGTCAAACTCTGTCATCATATCGACAAGGCGACGATGGCCGATTTCGTTGCAGGTGGCCAAGGCGTAGACATCACCGATCAACTGATCGGGCTCGCGAACATTGCCGCGAATGATGCGGGTCAGCGTCTCATCCACCACGCCTTTGTCCGCGAATTTCATGATCGGAATATAAAGCCCTTCCTCATATACCGAATGCGCATCTGCGCCAAAGCCACGGCCACCGATGTCAACGATATGCGCCGTGCAGGCGAAAAAGCCGACGAGTGCATCCTTGTGGAACGAGGGGGTGACCATGGTGATGTCATGCAAATGGCCGGTGCCCTCCCATGGATCGTTGGTGATATAAACGTCGCCGGGGCAAATATTGTCCCGTCCGATCCGCCGAATAAAATGCGCCACGGCATCGGCCATGGCGTTGACGTGGCCCGGCGTTCCGGTGACAGCTTGGGCCAGCATATTGCCCTGCACGTCATAAACCCCCGCCGAGAGATCACCCGCCTCGCGGACCGAGGTTGAGAAGGCGGTACGAACCAATGCCTGTGCCTGTTCTTCGACAACCGAAATCAGGCGGTTCCACATCACTTGGTAGGCCACTTTTGAATGCTCTTTTGTCATTGCGTCGCCTCCTTGGCGATAATGTCGATACAGCCGTCAGGCTGGCGGATTGCGGTGCGGCTTGCCGGTACGATGATGGTGGTTTCGTCCTCAACAACCGCAACTGGCCCTAGGGCATGATCGCCAATGTTCATATCAAAGCGGTTGACCAGATCCGCATCGAGAAACTGCGCCAAGGCGGCATCGAAAATCGGCCGTTTGCCTACGATGGTGGCGGCAGTGCCACCGCTTGTTTCGTCCATGCGTGCGACGCTTTCGGGGGGCGTTGTGGCGTTCACCGACCAAACGGTAATTTCGATATCCATGCCCGCGACGGGTCTGCCAAAGAGCTTGGTATAGTCTTCAATAAAGCGCGCCTCAAAGGTGGCGGCATCGGGGGTCATGGCTTGCTCTTGGGTCAAGTCGATGGGGATTTCCCAACCTTGCCCGGTGTAACGCATATAGACCTTGAATTCTGACAAGATCGGGCTGACCGCATCGCAGGTACGCACAAAACCTGTGGCCTCGTCTTGCAACTCGCTAAGCAGGGTCTTGATCCGCGCGGGGTCAAAATCACTGAGCTTCATGTAAACAGAGCGGTTGGCCTCAAAGCTGAAGGGGGCACGCAAAAAGCCGATGGCAGATCCAACACCCGCCCCCGGCGGCACCAGCAGACGCTCAACCCCAAGCTTCTCGCACAAACGCCCTGCATGAAGGGGTGCGGCACCACCAAATGCGATCATGGTATATTCCGTAAGGTCTTCGCCGTTCTCAACCGCATGCACCCGTGCGGCATTGGCCATGTTTTCATCCACCACCTCGGCGACCCCAAACGCAGCCTCAACGGCCTCCATGTCCAGCGGTGTGCCGATGTGATTGGCCAAAGCGGCCTTGGATTGATCCGCGTGTAGCTTTATCGACCCGCCGGCGAAATTCTCGGGGTCAAGTTTGCCAAGGACCAAATCGGCATCCGTCACGGCAGGGCGTGCGCCGCCGCGCCCGTAACAGGCAGGGCCCGGTTCAGATCCGGCACTTTCGGGGCCCACTCGAATTTGACGCAAGGCATCCACATGCGCCAACGATCCGCCACCTGCACCAATTTCAACCATGTCGATCACGGGGATTGAAATGGGCATTCCAGACCCCTTCTTAAACCGATAGGTCCGGGCGACTTCGAACACCCGGCCGGTTTTTGGGGTTTGGTTTTTTATCAGACAAATCTTGGCGGTGGTGCCGCCCATGTCAAAGGACAAGACCTTGTCCAAACCGTAACGCGCCGCGATGTGGGCGGCAAAAACCGCGCCGCCAGCAGGGCCGGATTCAACCAGCCGCACCGGAAACTCGGCGGCGTTTTGAATAGAAATAATGCCGCCACCAGAGTGCATCAAAAAGATACGGCACGCCGCGCCTTCGTCCTTGAGGCGATCTTCGAGGCGGCCCAGATAAGACGCCATCAGCGGCTT
>JALZWD010000364.1 GCA_023300365.1 Flavimaricola sp.
TCGCTAGCCCCCAACCGCGCACGCAATTCTGTTAGTGGCCGCGCATTCGAGAGCAATCTTGTGCTCGCGTCCCGTATCATTTCGGCGGTCTCTCTGTTTGGCAATCCTACATCCTCGGCCAATGCTGCGATTGCCGCAGCTTTCAATAAATCACGGATCGCGGGAACATCTGCCTTGGCTTCGATCGTGATTGACGTAGATGGATCAATCTGGCGAACGGCTGCTCCGGTTTCTGGGCTGATATAACCGACGGTCTCAAAACCACCGCCCGGTGTGTCGAACCATGCCTCGATTTGGGCGATTGCGGTGGTGGGATCGGGGGCGCCCGCCACTGTGGTACGCAAAGAGGCGAGCATATCGGCGGCGCTGGCCAAGGGTTCGGTGTCGGTTGCATTGCCTGAAAACAACGCTTGGCCGCCAAACCGGGTATTCATCGTGGCCACAATACTCTCGAATGTGTCTTCTGCGGCTGCCGTCGCTGAGCCAATTTGCTCAGGGGTGGCCTCGGCCGAGACGGTTACAAGAGTATCCAGCAGCTGACTTCGTTCTTGGTCGACGTTCCCAAGAAAGCTCTGCATTGCCGCAAGCCTTTGACCAATTTCCTGCGCATTGCTCATCTGTGCCGTGGCAAGATCAAGTCTGCGACCAACGTCCCTAAAAAGCGTTGTATCTCCCAGCGCACGGGTCAGGTCAGACGTCTTGCCGGTGCTCAATTCGTTGGTCAAGGTGTTGAGCCTTGTGCGAATATCAACGTTGTACTTACGGGTTAAGAATGCGGCGGCCCCGTCACCAAGGGTGGAAATTGACATACTTAGATCTCCAACAATGCGCGCATCATGGTTTGCACGGTTTCAATGACGCGAGCGTTGGCGGCATAAGCCTGTTCGACCCGCAAAAGCATTTGCAGCTCGGCGTCACTATCGACACCCCCTGCCAGCTCCGCCTCTCGCAAAGCAGACCACCGCGCGGTGGCGAAGGTGGCGTTGTCCTCTGCATTCACTCGGTCGGCCCCGATGGCTGAGGTGATACGTGCGGCATGCTCTGCGCTGCTGCCCGTTGGGCCGCCGACGGACAACGCACGATCGCCTATCAATGCCGAGGACCAGCGGGCGATTTGGCTATCGTCACCCACTGGTCCGGCGGGAGCGGCAATCCCGTCACGGATCAGGCGCAGGTCTCCACCGGCGTCGGGATCAACCGCGGAATTAAGTGCAATACGCCCGGCAAGCCCCACCTCGTCGGCTGGCAAGAAGAATGCGCCACCATCTGTAAGCAAGCCAGGGGTCGTGCCTGTGCGGCTGGGGTCAATGCCGCTGTCTTGCACCCGTCCAATGATGTCGCGTGCGACCGCGTCGAGATCAGTTTGCGCTTCGGTCAGGACCGCATCGCGCAGGTTAAAACTGGCCTCAAGAGTGCCGCCAGACAGCTTGCCGAATCCATTGGCATCCGAAAGATCCACGCCATCCCGCGATATGCCAGAAAGCAGGCCCGCGCTGTGGATCATGTGGGGCATAATGGTTGTTGTGGCGTCGAACGAATAGGTCGGCGCCGGGCCATCAAGCAACATGCCGCCGCTGGTGGTCATCAGGGCCACGCGGTCGTTTGGCCGATCAAGGACACGAAGGGGCACAATCTCTGCGATTTGGTCAATCGCCAATTGCCGTTGATCCATGAGGCCCGATGGGTCGGCACCGCTCGTGCGGGTGTTTTGGATATCGAAGTTGAGTTGTTCGACCTGTGCAAGCGAGGTGTTGAGGGTTGCGACTTGTCCGGCAATGTCGCGGTCTGCGGCTTCTCGCATAGACTGGATGCCGTCTTCGGTGGCGTTGAATTTATCCGTGAGCGCGGTCAATTGTCGGGCCACTGCTTCGAGCCGGATCTCGGAGGAGGGGTCGGCGGCCGCGGCGGTCAGAGCGGTTTCCACCGAAACAATCCGCGCCGCCAAACCTGTGCTATCGTCGGGGGCGCCGACAAGCGTTTCAAGCCGCGTGAAGGCATCCGCCAAAGTTGACTGCGCACCAAGATCGGCATCAGCGAGCCGCCGATCCGCTAAAATGCCCTTATCTTGCGTCCGGGTGATACCGTCGATTGTCACACCTGTTCCCGCGCCGCCAAGGGTTTGGGACGATAAGTCCAATCGACGAACGCCGTATCCGGGCGTCAGTGAATTGGCCAGGTTGGAGGAGCTGACCTCGGCCTGTCGGGACGAGGCCGTAAGCCCGGAAATAGCGTTGTTCAAAGATTGAGCGATGCTCATGAAGTGGACCCTCCTCTAAGGGATCTAGCGTTTGATGTTTGTGGTTTCTTGCAACATCTCGTCTACGGTTTGGATCACCTTGGCGTTTGAAGAATAGGCCCGTTGGGTCTGGATGAGACTGGTAAGTTCGGCGGCAACATCGGTGCTGCTTTCCTCGCGGGCATAGGAGACAACATCCCCTGTCGGGCCGTCACCTGCATCCCAAAGAAAGAACGATCCGCTTTCAGGGGCCACCGCGTATGTTTGTTGGTCCATCGCCATCAGGCCATTCGGATTGGGGACATCAACAAGCGGGATTTGATAAATTGTGCGTGTAATGCCCGTGTCAAACAGAGCGATGACAAACCCATTTTCATCCACCTCTACCGACGTCATATTGCCCGCAGCAGAGCCGTCTTTGTTGATGCTGGAGGGCACAAAAACGTCCGACAATTGGGTAAGGCCATCGGGGGCGCCATAGGCGCCAACGTTAAAGTCAATTTCGCCACCGGCCACCACGATTGGGATATTTCCCGTCACACTATCGTAGGCAGGCCCGGATATCACAGCAACGTCGAGCAAAGTGCCGCCTGATGTTCGGCTGTCATCAAAGGTGAGTGTGTATTCGCCAATCACCGCGCCTCCAGAAGAGCTGTCTGTCAATGACATGCTCCAAATGTTGGTCGCAGGATCCCCGGCCACAGGAACATCGGGCGAAAAGGCGACATTGATCCGCTGTGATTTCCCTAGATTGTCAAAATATTCGATCGACAGTTCTTCGATTGCGCCGTCAGAGTCGGCTTCGGTTGAAGTTGCAGGCAGGTTCAATGCAAGATCAACTTGCGTGGTTGGAGAGCCGCTGATTTGGTTGGCGTTGATTTGGATTGGCTCAAGCCCAACGCTGGTATCGCGGGAAAAGATCGGGATTGTTCCGTCCGGGCTAGCAGGCCAACCCAGCAGGGCCATACCGGTGGGCGTGCGTAGATACCCTTCATCATCGGCGCGAAAGGAGCCGGTCGTGGTCAATCGCAACGGCAGGGTACCGTTGTCTGCACTTACCGCGGCAGAGGTGGTGACGGGGAACATGCCGCGCCCGCGCACGGCGAGGTCCGTTGCGTTGGAGCTGGTGGTCAATGCGCCCGGTTCACTAATAAGGCGCTGAGAAGTTGTACGCACACCGCCCGCAACATACTGACCGTTTCCAGAACTGATGACCATGCTGTCAAATTCCGTATAGGCGCGTTTATAGCCATAGGTCGCCGAATTTGCGATGTTATCCGAGATCGTAGACAGGCGGTTGGCATTGGCAGCAAGCCCCGCGACACCGGCATTGAGGGCTGAGGAAATTGTCATAAAAAGGCCTTTCTGCTCTTGAGGTCGTAACCGTTGGTGGTGGTCTACTGCACCGCGCTTAACAGCCAGATAACCTTTAAAATTAAGCTGATAATGTGCAGCAGGGGTTGGTTTGGGTCGGGATTAAAATTGACGAAGGAGGGTGATTTCAATCCGCTCGTTCCTAGGGTCCATAGGAACATCGGTTATCGGCGTTCTGTCGGAATGGCCGGTGACGCGGTTGATCCGGCCGGGGTCTAGGCCTGCCCCCTCAAGGGTACGGCGCACCAAATCGGATCGGGCCCCCGTGATATCCCAGCCCGGACTGCCCGCGCGCACAATTGGCCGTGCGGAAATATGGGCTGACACGGCGATTGGATTGGAAATAATCGAAGACACACGGGCAATCATTTCGATGAGTTGATGGGTGATTGGTGTGGGTACATCCGTGTCGCCTTGGAAAATCGGGGTGTCGGGCAACGCAAAAATTTCAATGACCAAGCCTTCGTCGGTCAGGCGCGTCACCACATGGCGCAGGGCAATATCCGAGACCAAGGCTTCGCCCCCCTGTCCCAAAAGCACTTGTTCAATTTCGATCAAGGCTTGGATTTCTGCGGCGCGTTCCGCAGCGCCTTCGCCTGTGCTGTCGGCAGGAGGGGTGTCTTCCCCGCCATCATTGGGTCCTTGGCCACTTTGCGCGAGGGTCCCTTGAGAAAAGATATCGTCTCCCCCGAACATCCCCTCGCCGCCACCCGATACCCGGCTGATTGGCAAGGTGGGCGAAAAGTAGTCGGCGATGCCTTTGCGTTGCTGTTCGGTTGTCGCATTGAGCAGCCACATCAACATAAAGAATGCCATCATCGCGGTGACAAAGTCGGCATAAGCCACCTTCCACGCGCCGCCGTGATGGCCACCGCCGCTCACCTTTTTGACCTTCTTGATGATGATTGGTCGTTCGTCGTTGCCGCTCATTTTTTGCCCCTTCGACCCACTGCTTGGGGCAAAGGTGTATCAAGGCATCGGTAAGGGCAGGCTTAACAGTTCAAATCGTGCCTAAAGATCGTTTTGTCGCCAAATCTCGTCGGGGCCACAAAATTCGGCAAGGGTATAGCCGTTGGCATGCATGATCTCGCCGATCTCGGTTGTGGCTGTGTTGTTCTCAATGGCCCAAACCTTGACGTCGTGATCGGCAAAGGGAAACGCTTTCAATGTTTCGACTTCGCCGCCCTCGATATCAAGCGAGACAAAATCCGGATGCCTAAGGCCATTGTCAGTGAGGATCCGACTAAGGGTTTGTGTCTCAACCCTAAGCGTCACCTCTTTGTGTCGCGGGTCATCGCGCACCTGCCCAAGCAATCGGCTGTCATAACTTTGGGCAAGGCCGCTCATCTGGGTATAGCCGTGCGTGATTTCAATAAAGTCAGCCTGCCCATCATTGGCCGCCACCGCGAGCCCGAGACAGGGGCAGCCGCGCAAAGCGCGTGCTTTTTCAAGGTTGCTTGGCACAGGTTCAACCAAGACACCGGTCCACCCGCGCCAATGCTCAAAAAACAGACTGTTGGACCCCGTGATCCCGTCATAGCCGCCCACATCGACAAATGTACCACCGCGCAGCTTGCCAAGAATTTGATCCACCGCAAGGTCTTGCCCGGCCTGAGAGGCAAAGGGATACCGCGATGGATCAAGCATCCGTCGCACGTCGTGGAGCTGACGATTAAGCGTGCCACGCGCACGCGATTTATCTTCTTTGAGGCGGCTAACAAGCTGTGCCTCGGCTTGGCCCAAGGTCTGGCGCGCATCGCCCAAAATCTCATCAATTGTTGGCATCAGGTCGCCCCATGATCTTCGTATGATTTCTCTTCTACGATGCGTGATCCCAAATGCAGGTTGATCATTTTCTTTACTTCGGCGCGTCTATCGTTGGTGATGTAAACCGCGCGGGCAAGGCGCACGAAAGCATCACCAAAATCATTGTTGCGCTCGCAAATGCGTATATCGTCCTCAATCACCCAAAGCTCGGCGTTGATGGCAAAAAGGGTGTCCCACAAACGGCGCAGCTCTGCGTCTATTGTCACATGCGTCTCAATCACGGCCTGCAACACCGATTGTTCATGGCGCACATTGGCCAGCTTGCCCGCGTCGTCGATCTTGTCGGCCTTCAGGGCAAGGATCGTAAGTTTGTCAATTAACTCGCCGGGGCTTACGGGCACCAAGAGATCATCCATCAGTGTTTATCCTTGGCTAGTTTGGTGACGTCGGCCTTGATCCGGGCAAATGGCGCTGACCAATCGCGGGGCGTCTCTTGGCGGTAAAGGCGCATTGTCGGATACCACGGGGTGCTTTCTTGTTCGAGTTGCCAAAGCCAGAACGCATCCCAATGCAACACACACCAGACAGGTACACCCAATGTCCCGGCAAGATGCGCCGTCGCGGTGTCTGAGGTGATGACGAGGTCGAGTGCCTTCATCATCGCGGCCGTGTCCGCAAAGTCGGATTCCGACGCGCCGGCATCAATGATGAAATGGTTTGTCCCATCGGCGCGAAAATCATCAAGCTTGGGGCCTTTATAAAGCGAGAACATCTGAACATTGGGAATATCCATCAAGGCATGGAATTCCGTGTGCGCAAATGACCGCACCGCATTGCCGCGGTATGTCAGAGAGCCGGTCCACACCACACCAATATTGAAAGTCTTTTTATGTGGCGCCAAAAGCTGTGCCGCGCGGCTCTTGGCCTCGGGGGGGATGTCCAAAACGGGTGAGGCCGGAAGATCGCCGCCCTGCGCAAACAAAAGCTTTGGCAGGTCCATGATATTGGTCCAGACATCAAATTGATCGCCCTCGCTCAATTGCCCACCTGTCCAGTCAGCGCCGTCGACATGTTTGAACAATCGTTGAAGCGGACGTTCGGTGGCCAACATCACCCGCTTGGGGTTGTAGGCCTGCAAAGCGGGCAAAAAGCGGAGCATCGCGAGGCAATCGCCAAACCCCTGTTCGGGCAATACCATGATACTACGCCCGGCCAAATCATCACCCTGCCACTTGGGTTGGCTCATCTCACGGGGGGTAAGCTCATCTGTTTCCCAACGGCGGTCAAAATTGGTGAAACCTTCGGCATAATCACCTGCCGCAAGCTGGGTCAGGGCAAGTTGAATGGTGATTTCGGTATAATCCGGATGCTGATGCTGTGCGTCCTTGAGGAATGCGATGGCCTCCTTCTCGCGGCGCAGGGCTCTCAAGGATTTGCCGATCAGGGCTTTCATATTGGGATCGTCAGGATTTTGGGCCAAGATCGACTGCCTGATCTCAAGTGCTTGTGCGCTATGGCCCGTATCGGCAAGGATATTGGCCAGGTTGTTGCGGATGCTCTGGGTCTCTGGTTCGAGGGTGTGGGCGCGGCGCTGGGCGCGCAGGGCCATGTCTGGCATGCCTTGTGCGCGCAACAATGCTCCAAGGTTGGTCCACATGGTCGCATCGGTCGGCACGGCCGCAAGATATCCCTCATAAAGCGGTCGCGCAGCGGCAGTATCGCCGTCCATATGCGTCTTTTGTGCTTTGGCGCGCAGGTCGGCCAATGCTTGGCTAAGCGGCGCCCCGGTCATGCGCCCCGACTGCCTCGCCGATTGATCGCCTTCACCAATTGTTCGGGCCGCCGTTCCTCGGCCGCCTCAAACAATGAGAACGTCTGGTTCACATAGTTCACCGCACCCGAAATCATCTTCATATATTCGGTCAGCTCTGGGGTCACTTCGGCCTCAACCATCGCCACCGACCGTTCCTGCGGGGTGGTCTCAAAGGTAACGTAAAACAACGGATCACCGCGGTTGATCTTGAGCGGCTTGGTTGTGTCGTGCCATTCAAACGCAAACATCAACGGACGTGGCCAAACATTGATTGGGAAACGCCCGCCAAAGATCGTGCCGGGCCACGGCTCTTTGTTGTAATGCATAAACGGCGCAAGCTGTGTCATGTAAACTGGCTCGTCGCTGATAAACGTATAGGGCAGGGAAAGCTGAAGCGTTGGCACATCGGGTAGGCGCCATTCAACCTCGTTGGTCAGGTGCAGTTTGTCGCCAAGTTTGCTTGCCCGAATGCTTGACGCTTCGCCTGACAAATTGCGCAACGCGGCCTTGCCTTTGTCATCGCGCACAAAACCCACGTTGATATCGAACGGGCATTTGACCATGAAATGTCGGCTTTCAAGGTTGATAACCGCCGGGCACCGCGAGGCCGATTTCGCGTGCTTTTTGTTGAGGTCAACCGACCGCACCCGCTCAGGGGCATCATAGATCACGCCTCCTGTTACCTCGTTCAAAAACCAGCCAACAGTCACCGGGCCGCTGCCGGCCTTACCCGTGTCGCGGGTGTCTTCAAAACTAACCGAGAGTTTCATATCAGAGGCCTCATTCATTGTTCTTGGCGCGTAGGGCGGGCGGCACAAGCCGCACGATGTCGCTTTTGGCCAGTATCAGCACCGCGGCGGCCACGCGCGTCAATGGTTGATCGGTGCCAAGGGCTATCTGACGGATAGATGCGGGGCCATGCGTGGCAAGCCAGCCGCAGAATACGTCCAATTGCGCGGCGTCGATCACATGTCGACGATATAAATCCCGCCCCGACAACCTATTCATCAATGCGTAATCCGAGGGTTTTACGGGCCGCGCGAGTGTCACCACGTCATCCACACCAACCGTTCCAGAGGGATAGCCTGCATAAAGGGCAAAGGGATCGATCTCATATGGGTTGCTGGGTTTTGCGGGAGATTTGGCGGCC
>JALZWD010000365.1 GCA_023300365.1 Flavimaricola sp.
ATGGTGCAGGGCAATTGGCCCGTCGCCTCGGCGTGCCGTATCGCTCGGCAGGATCATTTTGTGGCTCAAAACTGCCAGACGCGCAGGCGGCCTATGAGACCGCCAACAGCCTTAACATGGGGCTTTTGTCTGGCGTGAACTTCATGCTGCATTCTTGTGGCTGGCTAGAGGGCGGGCTTGTCGCGTCGTTTGAGAAATTTGTCATGGATGCCGATCAGCTTGGGGTGCTGCACCACCTCGCCAAAGGCGTGACCGTGACCGAAAATGATCAAGCAATGGATGCCATCCGAGAAGTTGGCCCCGGCGGTCATTACCTTGGCTGCGCCCACACCCAAGCCAACTTCAAATCCGCATTTTGGCGCTCCGACTTGTTTGATTACAAACCGTTTGAAACATGGGATGAAGAGGGCGCGCGCGACACCCAAACCTTGGCGGCCCTGCGCGTGCAAAAAATGCTCGACACTTACCAACAACCCGCCTTGGACCCGGCAATCGCCGAAGCCCTTGCGGCCTATGTCGCAGGCAAGAAAGCCGCTGAGCCGGACAGCTTTATGTAGCGTGTCGATCCGCGGCGAGGGTTTGCGCCTCTGCCATAAGGGCCGAAAGAACTGTGATATGCCGAGCGACCGAATAATCGGCGGCGGCATTCCGGCGCTTTTCGTCCAACTCGGCCTCGATTGACATCAATTGTGCGGTGGCCGCAGCTGCATCGATTGTACCAGATTGCCCCAAAATACGCGGCAATTGCCGGGCCCTGCGGTATCCCCCAAGCCCAAAGCGCGCGGCATTCACCAACAGACTTGGCCGGCTAAGATATGAGATCGACGTATTGATGCTGTGCATGCGGTATCCCTTTTTCACAAAGGGGCGTTCCCTTTGATTATCCACAGATATGGCACAAACCGAACAAGCGTTGCGGACTGTGGATAGATGAGGAACGATGGGTTAGGCATTGATTACAATTCGTAAAATTTCTCCAAACGACGAGCTGATCGTTAATAAATAGGTAATATTTACAATTTTAGGTTGTTGCTGCCAACACGGGTGCAAATGACTTTTGGAAATACACCCTGTTGTGATCTGGAGAACAACATGGGCAGCCCCCTGAAACACAGCTTAATTCGCGCACTGCCGCTCTGGGTTCCGGACGCGGTGCGTCACTATCTCGACCATACCGAAGCAGGGTTGCCGATCCGGGTCTTGGCCCGCAACGCCAACATCCACGCCTCAACCGTCTTGCGCCAAATTCGGCGCTTTGAGAGCCGCCGCGATGATCCGCTTGTTGATGACGCCCTAAGGCGTTTGTCCAAACTTTATGCGTCCTCTGGCGCGACAATTTTTCATGCACACCAAAATGGTGCCGGAAAGGAAACCGTATCGATGGCCAATATTGCCCCTTACACAGAATTGAAAACCGAGACGACACCACCCGAAAAAACGCTGGGCGACAGTATGCGGGTCTTGCGGCGTATGGCCGAGGTCGGCGCGGTTCTGGCCCTCGCGCGCGAAATGGAAAAGGGCGTGGTGGTGCGCGAAGGTCCAGACGGCGCGCCACAGCGTTTGGCGATTGTGGACCGCGATGTTGCCCAACGTCTGGCCCTGATGGATTGGATAAGCTGCGCCGACGTAGAGGCCCGCATAAATCGTTATCAGATCACCAGCATTGGGCGCACGGCCCTCAAAGAACACATGGCCGCCGAAGAAAACCGCGCGCATGGCTTTGCCGAAGATCAATCCCGGTTTTCCCATCGCAGCACGGATACCGATACCGTGCGTCTCAGAGTTGGGGTCTTTGACAGCCCGCTAAACGGTTTGGCGCGGCGAAAAGACCGGACGGGCTTGCCGTTTTTGTCGCGTGACATGGTGGCCGCTGGCGAGCGCTTGCGCGAGGATTATGAGCTAAGCCAGCTGAGCGCAGAGAAAAAAGCCGACTGGGACAAATTCCTCGCCAACGAACTTGGCGTTTCAGCCGATTTTGGCGAACCATCGGATGCCAAAGCCCGCGTCGCGTCGGCGCTTCATGAACTTGGTCCCGGCCTTGGTGATGTGGCGTTGCGGGCCTGTTGCTACCTTGAGGGAATGGAATCGTTGGAAAAACAGATGGGTTGGTCCGCGCGTTCTGGCAAAATAGTCCTGCGCATCGCGCTTCAGCGTCTCAAACGGCACTATGCGGAAATTAACGGTGGCCTTGGCCCAAAAATTGGCTAGCGCCCGCCAGAGGGATCAAAACGCCTAGGCAGGCGCGCGATTTTGGGCAGGGATGCCCACTGCGACGGCATGTTCCGGCACGTCCTTGGTCACAACCGCATTGGCGCCAACCTGCGCATGATCGTGCACCGTCACGGGCCCGATGATTTTTGCACCTGCACCAATATCGACATGCCCGCCGATCACCGGTGCCTTGCCAGTACGGTCTGTGCCAAGGGTGACCTGCTGCATAATGGTACAATTGGGGCCAACAACACTGTCGGAATGAAACACAATTCCGTTGGGATGCGGGATCCGAAGCCCGCCGCCCAATTGACAGGTCAGGGGAATATCCGCGCCGGTGATTGCCGTCCAAAACCGATGCGCCAACACCCAATACCGCCGCGAAATCGGGCCCGCCGCTTGGTATTTCCGAATAGACCGCAACAAACGACGCGGTGGATCATACGCCCGAATGGGGGTCTCGCGGCTCCAATCAGGTTCTTGTGCGGAAACATTCATATCAGCAGGATCAAGCACATCGCACTCCAAAGGGTCTCGGCACGCGGCCATTTCGGTCCTGTAAATCAAATGAGGCCCACAAGGCGCAAGCGAAACCAGCGCAACACGCGGGTTTAAGGGTATGCGCCGCTTGAATGCCCGCCATGACCTGCACCGCAAGTGTTGGACATTTCACCACTTGGGCGCTACCTGTCTTGGAGAATGTCATGGAGGAAGTAATGGCCCCGCGCGACCTTAAAATCCCCGCACAGCGTCACCCTGAGAAGGCGCGCCGCCCCGATAATGCACAGCCCAAAAAGCCGGCATGGATCCGGGTCAAGGCCCCAACCTCCGAGGGCTATAAACAAACCCGCGACATCATGCGCGAACACAAGCTTGTCACCGTCTGCGAAGAGGCCGGATGCCCCAACGTTGGCGAATGTTGGTCCCAAGGCCACGCCACCATGATGATCATGGGCGAAGTCTGCACGCGCGCCTGTACGTTTTGTAACATCGCCACCGGCAAACCCCCCGAAGATTTGGATGTGTTTGAGCCGGGGCGCGTGGCGGATGCGGTCAAAAAACTGGGCCTCAACCACGTGGTGATCACATCCGTTGACCGAGACGACGTTAAAGATGGCGGGGCCGAACATTTCGCGCAAACGATCCGTGCGATCCGCAAGCAAGCGCCAAACACCACAATTGAGATTTTGACACCCGACTTTATCAAGTGCAGTCCCGACGCCTTGGAGGTTGTTGTGGCGGCCAAGCCCGATGTGTTCAATCACAACCTTGAAACTGTGCCGGGCCTCTATCCCGAAGTGCGCCCCGGTGCGCGGTATTTTCATTCTTTGCGTCTTCTCCAGCGGGTCAAAGAACTTGATCCATCCATGTTCACCAAGTCTGGTATCATGGTTGGCTTGGGCGAGGATAAACAGGCGGTGCATGCCGTGATGGACGACATGCGGGCCGCTGACATCGATTTTTTGACCATCGGGCAATATCTTCAGCCAACCCCCAAACATCACGCGGTCGACCGCTTTGTCACTCCCGAAGAATTCGCGAGCTATGAAAAGGCGGCCTTTGGTAAGGGGTTTGATATGGTCTCAGCGACACCGTTGACGCGCTCGTCCTACCACGCTGGCGATGATTTCGCCCGTCTGCGCGCCGCACGTTTGGCCAAGCTAGGCCAGGCCTAGGGATAGACGCCGGGGCCTAAAATACGATGCGGCGGCCACCGGGCGTGCGGTTGGTGGTTGCCCAATCGGGCCAATATCCAAGGTATTCGATCAACAAAAGTGCGGCACAGCCCGCGATGATAAACAGGCCAAGCTTGACCCGCTTCCAAGACGGCGGATGCTGGGCCCAGCGTTTCATTTTGAACAGCCAATGCATCAGTCGGTGAACCGGACTTTGCCGATATACGGCAGGTTGCGGTTGCGCTGCGCAAAGTCGATGCCGTAGCCGACGACGAATTCGTCGGGGATCGAAAAACCAATCCAATCGGCGGCAAAATCAACTTCGCGGCGTGAGGGTTTGTCGAGCAGGGCGATGGTTTTCATCCGTGCGGGTTTGCGGGCCGCGAGGACTTGGGTGACTTGATGCAGGGTGTGGCCTGTGTCGACGATGTCTTCGACGACCAGAACGTCGCGCCCTTCGATCTTGCCGCGTAGATCTTTGAGGATGCGCACCTCGCGGCTGCTTTCCATGGCGTCGCCGTAAGAGGAGGCTTCGAGAAAGTCGACTTCGACGGGGAGATCCAGTTCACGGACCAAATCCGCGATAAAAACGAAGCTGCCGCGTAGGAGGCCCACGACGACGAGTTTGTCGGTTCCGAGAAATTCGTCGTGAATTTCACCGCAAAGCTCTTCGATGCGGGCGGCGATGGATTTGGCGGAGATCA
>JALZWD010000366.1 GCA_023300365.1 Flavimaricola sp.
CCGAGCAAAAAGCGCGGCAAGAAAATGCCCGTTGCCAAACGTCAGGTGTTTAAAAAGCCGCGGGGTGGTTTGGCTTGGCTCTATGGGTTTGCGACCGGTGCTGCGCTTTTTTCGGCGTGGCTTTCGGTTTATCCGGCCATGTCGACGCCGCGCTCTTGGGCCCTAAACGCGCTGCCTGTGCCGCCCCAAGTGGCGGGGATTGCGGTTGCTGGGATCCTAATTTTGGGGCTTGGTCTGCTTCAACGATTTAGCTTGCGGGTTTTGTTTCTTATTTTACTTGGGATGATCATGGGGGCGCTGGCGATCTGTGTTTTCGCAGCGGTTTTGCCCGGTTTGGCTGCTGGATTTACCGGCGATACTTTTGCCAACCAGATGCATGGGTTTGTCGCCCCATTCCTTGAGGAATAGGTTTTTACCCCGCTTTTTGCCAAGATGTTTGCGCAATAAAAAAGGCCGCGCTCTGGTTTGAGCGCGGCCTAAATTTTGTTGTGATGAAGCGATTTACTCGTCTTTCGCGGCCTCAGCATCCTCGCTTGATGCGGCGGGTGCAGCGGCTTCGCCGTCATCACCAAAGTCATCAAGACCAGCAGAGCCGATGTCGTCGAACAATTGCTCGATCTCGAACTCGGCGGCCGCTTCTTCTTCTGCGGCGAGGTCTTGGATGGACTTACCAGAGGCCTGCAATTCGGCTTCTTCTTGCGAACGTGCAACGTTCACAGTGATGGTCGCTTCGACTTCTGGGTGCAGTTTGACAGTCATGTCGTGCAGACCAAGGTCTTTGATCGGCGCGGTGAGGATCACCTGCTTTTTGTCGAGCGTAAAGCCTTCGGTGGTTGCGGCCTCAGAGGCGTCACGTGGCGTGACGGACCCATAGAGGGACCCCGCGTCAGAGGCCGAGCGGATGATGATGAACTGCTGTCCATCAAGCTTGGCTGCCAAGGCTTCGGCTTCTTTTTTGGTCTCGAGGTTTGTGGCCTCAAGCTGGGCTTTTTGTGCTTCGAACTGGGCCATGTTGGCCTCGTTCACGCGCAGTGCTTTGCCCTGAGGCAAAAGGAAGTTACGGGCATAGCCTTGCTTGACCGAAACAACTTCGCCCATCTGGCCCAATTTGGCCACGCGTTCGAGTAGGATAACATCCATTTGATTTGCTCCTTACTTAACGGCGTAGGGCAGCAGGGCCAAGAAACGCGCGCGTTTGATGGCGCGTGACAGCGCCCGCTGGTTCTTGGCGCCCACAGCGGTGATACGCGAGGGGACGATTTTGCCGCGCTCAGAGATATAGCGCTGCAGTGTACGGGTGTCTTTATAGTCGATCTTGGGGGCGTTATCGCCCTCGAATGGATCAGACTTGCGACGGCGGAAGAATGGTTTGGTAGCCATATTTCAAAGGTCCTTTTAAGAAATCAACACTTAGCGACGTTCGCGGCGGTCGGGCCGCTCGTCACGCTTTTGCATCTGGACCGAGGGGCCCTCTTCGTGTGCGTCGACCTTGATGGTCAAAACGCGCATGACGTCTTCATGCAAACGCATCAGGCGCTCCATCTCTTGCACGGCCGGTGCGGGTGCATCGGTGCGCAGATAGGCATAGTGGCCCTTGCGGTTTTTGTTGATTTTATAGGCCATTGTCTTAACGCCCCAGTACTCGTGCTCAAGTACTTTGCCGCCATTGTCGGCGAGGACAGTCGAGAAATGTTCGATAAGGCCTTCGGCTTGCGTGTTGGACAAATCCTGACGCGCAATGAAGGTATGCTCGTAAAGAGGCATGCCAGCAGTTCCAATCATGTATCGGCGCATTTCATAGAGTAGGGCAGATCACCTTCCGCACCCCACTCACGAGAGACTGCGCAGTTAAACGTCTCGCGGGAAGGAAGGGATCGTATAGGAGCGATTTGCCTGCGCTGCAAGGCCTTTTGGGGCCAAGGCAGGCATCGGTTCGAGCGGCAAAGTTGCGGCGGCTCGACGTATGGATGCGCCTTGGAGTTGTTGATTTTGGTGCCGTACAACCATCCCAATGCCGCCGCTATCCTGCCCTGTTTGTTTGCGAAAGGTTAACGCAAGCAAGAGCGGAGGAAGAGACGATGACAGTACATAGTGATTTTGATGTTTTCGACCACGTTGCTCAGGAACAACCTGCCAAGCCACCAGCCGCGACGGATGGTGTGGTCGAGACTTATTGGGGCTATATCGTGAAATGTGCCCATGCGCCGTCATATTTTTTGATGATATCACAAGCGGTTTCATGGCTTATCGGGGCGGCGCTTTTGGTGGCCGCGCTGGGGCTTTGGATGATTTCCCCGACCTTATCAACGGGCGGTGATTTTGGCATGAAATTGGGCGCGACGGTCCTTGCCCTGTCTTCGGCGAGCCTGTGCCTTTGGTATTCAAGCCGCGGAACACAAAGCGAAATTCAGATTGATACCCGTCTTGGCGAAGTGCGCGAAGTTGTGCGCAATCGGGCGGGGCGCTCGACCCTTGTGGCGCGGTACGGCTTTGATGCGATCGGCTCGGTCTTTATTGATTTGGGCGGGCGCAAGCCGCGCGCGGATGATGTGGTGGGCAACCTTGTTTTGCGGTATCGCAACACCTCTCAGACCATGCATGTGGCGACGGGATCATTGGCGCAATTGGGCCGGCTGCGCGACCGTTTGGGCCATGATCTGATGATTGCGCCCAAGACGACGGCGCGGATGCCTGTGCCAACACCAACGTTTGAGATGCAGGCCGCCTAGACTACGGTCCACTAAGACTGCAGGCATTTCGCTGCGAAAATCACCATAACGGGCGTTCCATCAGGGAGGCCCGTTTTTTCGTGAGCGCACAGATTTAAGACCTCAGAGCGTTGGATGCAGAAATGAACACAAGATGTTTACCGTTTGGGGGGTCCATCCCTGACGAAATTGTGTAAATTACGCCACAGTTATAAAATTTGGAGGTTACGACATGATCCGCACAACTCTCGCCGCTGTTTTGGCAACCGCAATTGCCGCCCCTGCGATGGCCGCATCAGAGTCTTATGTTCTTGATAGCAGCCACAGCCAAGTGGTGTTTAGCTATAACCACCTTGGGTTTTCGACAACCTTTGGCATGTTTTCCGGCTTTGAAGGCGAGATCGGTTTTAACGCCGAAGATCCAAGCGCGTCGAGCGTGTCGGTGGCGATCCCTGTGTTGAGCATGTTCACCGGCTGGGAACAGCGCGAAGGGCATTTCATGTCCGATGATTTCTTTGGCGCGGCGGAAGGCGATTTGGTCACCTTCACATCCACAGCCATCGAAGTGACGGGCGACAACACAGCGTTGATCACTGGCGATTTGACGATGAATGAGGTGACAAAATCGGTGGTTTTGGATGCGGTCTTGAACCAAGCGGGCGATCACCCGAGTGCCGAGACACCTTGGCTTGGGTTTAACGCGACGACCACGTTGTTGCGGTCTGACTTTAACGTCGGAAACTTTGCGCCATTTGTGAGCGACGAAGTTGAAGTGATCATCTCAATCGAGGCGATGAAAGCCGAGTGATTCTGTCTGGCCGCGTGCGAAAGGCGACTTTCGCATGCGAAAAGGCCGAGATTGAGTAGTGATTTCAGTGTCAATGGCCCGGCGATTTCGCGGTCGGGCGGGTCATAATTAATTAAGAAAATTAAGGGGCTGCGCGCAAGCGTGGCCCCGTTGTTTTTCTTTTATCGTCTTTACCGCTCGGCCTCTAATTCAATTGTAATTTCCACATCTGCGCCGAGGGTGGCTGTGTCGGTGTTGGTGCCGACGCCGAAGTCGAGGCGGTTGATGCTTAGGCTTGCGGTCATTTGCGCGGTGTTGTCCGCCAGCGTCAGATCGAAGGGGAAGGCCACTGGGATGCTGAGGTCTTTGATGGTGAGCGTGCCGTCGCTGGTCAGTCCGTCGGGCCCGGCGATGAGGGTTCCGGTGTAGGTGGCGGTGGGGAATGTGGCGCTGTCGAAATAGTCAAAGCCCATGGCCTGCGACGAGACCGTGCCGAGGCTGAGGGAAGGGATCGCGATGGTGGTGGTCACCTCGCCTGCGGGGCCGGATGTGATGGCGGGGTCGTAGGATATCGCGGCGGTCCATTCCGCGAATTGGCCGGCGACGGGGCTGTTGAGTTGGGTGGTGGTGATTGCCAATGTGCCGTTGGTGACGGTCCATTCGGAGGGGGCTGTGGCGAGGGCCGTGGTTTGTTGTGTGTCGTGGGCAAACAGGCCAAGCCCCGCGCCGGTGCCGATGGCCGCGGCAAAGATTGCGGTGGCGGCAAGGGGGGCCGCGAAAGAGGCGGTATGATCGGCGCCATCGGCGGGGGTGCCCGCGAGCATGCGCATCAAGGTGGCGTCGCGGTCGATGAAGTGGTGTTTCAGCGCGCCGAGCACATGCACCAAGATCGACAAGACCAGCACACGTTCGAACAACATGTGCAGTGTCGCGGCGGTTTCCGCGATGCTGGCGGATTTCGCAACGAAGGGTAGGGATTGGCCAAAGGGCCACCATATCGGGGCAAAGCCATCGGTGGCGGCATGGTGGATCCACCCCGTCAGCGGGACGAGGACGAGCGATGCGTAAAGCAGCCAATGCACGAGACTGGCGAGGAAGGTTTCTGTGCGGCGGTAGGCGTGCAGGGGGTCTGGCTTGGGCTGAGTGAGGGCCCATAAGATGCGCAGCAAGGCGAGGACAAAGATCGCGACGCCGAGGGTTTTGTGGATCGAGAACAGGGTTTGTGTCCGGGCAAGGAGGGCGGGATCGGTGGCGCCGTTTTTGATCGCGTCGGCATTGCCGGTGGCGATAATGCCCAGCGGGATCATTGCGAAGATCAGAAGTGCCATCAGCCAATGGAAGGTGCGTGTGACGGTGCCGAAGCTGTTGGATGTATTGGCGGCGGGCATGGCGGTATCCTGTTTTTGGTGGGGTCAGTAGACGCGGTTGGGCGCGCGGCTGCAAGGGCGGGGCGCGCACAATGGCTGTGCTGATTGTTGTGGTGCTGCTTGGGATTGGTTAGGCAGGGGTTAACAACAACAGGAGAGTGGGCATGCGGGCGTTTGTATTTCCGGGCCAAGGGGCGCAGGTGATCGGGATGGGACAGGCTTTGGCCGAGGCCTATCCGGCAGCCAAGGCGGTTTTTGAAGAGGTGGATGCGGCTTTGGGAGAGGACCTGTCGGGTCTGATCTGGGGCGGTGAGATTGCGGATTTGACGCTGACGCGCAATGCGCAGCCGGCGTTGATGGCGACGTCAATTGCCGCTGTGCGGGCCTTGGAGGCCGAGGGTGTTTCGGTGGGCGATGCGGCGTTTGTGGCCGGGCATTCCTTGGGCGAGTATTCGGCGCTGTGTGCGGCCGGATCGATCAGTTTGGCGGATACCGCGCAACTGCTTCGGACGCGCGGTGAGGCGATGCAGGCCGCGGTGCCTGTGGGTGTTGGGGCGATGGCGGCATTGCTGGGCCTTGATTTTGACGCGGCCAAGGCCGTGGCCGAGGAGGCCGCCGCTGGGGGCGAGGTGTGTCAGGCGGCGAATGATAATGATCCCGGTCAGGTTGTGGTGTCTGGCCATAAGGCGGCCGTGGAGCGGGCGGTGGAGATCGCCAAGGCCAAGGGCGCGAAGCGGGCGATGTTGTTGCCAGTGTCGGCGCCGTTTCATTCATCGTTAATGGGGCCTGCGGCGGATGTGATGCGCGCGGCCTTGGCGGAGGTTGAGGTAAAAGCGCCGGTGGTGCCGCTTGTGGCCAATGTGGTGGCCGAGGCGGTGAGCGACCCGGCCAAGATCAAGGAATTGCTTGTGGAGCAAGTGACCGGATCGGTGCGTTGGCGCGAGAGTGTGATGTGGATGGATCAGGCGGGTGTGACGAGCGCCTGGGAGATCGGGTCGGGCAAAGCGTTGTCGGGGATGATCCGACGGGTGAACAAGGAAATTGCGGTGCAGGCCGTGGGCACGCCAGATCAAGTGGCGGCGGTGACAGGAGAAGAATGATGTTTGATTTGACGGGTAAAAATGCGCTGGTGACGGGGGCGTCGGGTGGCATTGGTGGATCAATTGCCAAGGCGTTGCATGGGGCCGGGGCGACGGTGTCGCTGAGCGGGACGCGGGTTGAGCCGCTTGAGGCATTGGCCGCCGAATTGGGCAGCCGTGCGCATGTGTTGCCCTGTAACCTGAGCGATGCGGAGGCGGTTGATGCGCTGCCCAAGCAGGCCGTGGAGGCGATGGGGTCGTGTGATGTTTTGGTGAACAACGCGGGGATCACGCGCGATCAGATTTTTATGCGGATGTCGGATGAGGAATGGTCGTCTGTTCTTGAGGTGAACCTCACATCCACCATGCGTCTGTGTAAGGGCGTGGTGCGGGGGATGATGAAGTCTCGTTGGGGGCGGATTGTTAACATTTCCTCAATTGTTGGGGCCACGGGCAATCCGGGGCAGGCGAATTATGCCGCCGCCAAGGCCGGAATGGTGGGGATGTCAAAATCCATTGCCTATGAGGTGGCGAGCCGTGGGATTACGGTGAATTGCGTCGCACCGGGGTTTATCACCACGCCGATGACCGAGAAGCTGACCGATGATCAGAAGGGCGCGATCATGGGGCAGATCCCCGCCGGCCGCATGGGCGAGGCGGATGAGATTGGCGCGGCTGTGCTGTATCTGGCCAGCCCTGAGGCCGCGTATACGACAGGCACGACGCTGCATGTGAATGGCGGGATGGCGATGCTTTGAGCCAATCTTGGCAGCTAAAGCTTTATAAAGGGCTGGGTCGGGTTTTTCTGAAACCGGGCTTGGCTTATGCGCGGCCACAGTGGTTGGCGCGGAAGATGTTCGACTTGAATGCGCGTGTGAGCCACGAGCGGCCGCGTGGATTGATGGCGGAACCTGCGATTGTGGGTGGGGTTTCGGGCCGTTGGATTGAGATCCGTGGCCAAGAGCGGCGTGGTGTGATGCTTTATATTCACGGCGGGGCGTTTGTGATTGGCTCGGTCCGGTCGCATCGCACGTTGGTGGCGCGGCTTGCGCAGGCCAGTGGGTTGCGGGCGTTTTCGATTGGGTATCGTTTGGCACCCGAGCATCCGTTTCCGGCGGCTGTGGAGGATGCGCTTGCTGCGTACCGTGGGCTTTTGGCGGATGGCCATGCGCCCGAACAGATAGCGATTTGCGGGGATAGTGCGGGCGGGTCGATTGCTTTGGCGTTGCTGCATGCGATTGGCGAGGAAGGTTTGCCGATGGCGGGGGCCGCGGCGGTGATGTCGCCTGTGACGGATTTGACATTGCAGAGCCCGTCGTTGCTTGGGAATGAAAAGAAAGACCCGCTGATCCCGCGCCGTTGGGCGTTGCGCGGTGTTGCGGATTATGTGGCGGGGGCGGATGTGACGCAGCCGCGTTTGTCGCCGATATTTGGAGACTTCGCAGGCTGTTGTCCTGTGTTGTTTCAGGTGGGGGATGAGGAAATGCTGCGCGATGACAGCGTGCGGATGGCACAGGTGATGCGCCAGCAGGGGGTGGATGTGACGCTGAATGTTTGGCCCGATGTGCCGCATGTTTGGCATTTGATGTCGCGCTGGATTCCCGAAGCGGACGCCGGAATTGCCGAGCTTGGCGGGTTTTTACGTTCAAAAATAGAAGGTTAATCGGGGGTTATTGGACCGTTCGGGCAGAAGAATACCTTGGCGGAAAGCGTTTGCCACGGGCGTAATCTCTGGTATAGGCCTGCAAGAAATTGACGTGCGCCATTGTTTTAGATGCATGTCGTGCCCATGTTACGGGCCAGACATAATCCGCCCCTCGGGGCAAACCAAACGGGTATATGCCCGCTACTGAATGTGAGGACCAAACATGAGCGACGTTGCAGATCGTGTACGCAAGATCGTTGTAGAGCACCTTGGTGTAGAAGAAGACAAGGTTGTTGATAACGCCTCGTTTATCGATGATTTGGGCGCAGACAGCCTTGATACCGTCGAGTTGGTTATGGCGTTTGAAGAAGAGTTTGGCATCGAAATCCCAGACGACGCAGCCGAGACAATTCAGACATTCGGTGATGCGACCAAATTTATCGGCACCGCGACCTAAACGCGTTTTTGTCGGTAAGAGTTTTTTAAAAAGGGCGGTGCTGATGGGCGCCGCCCTTTTGACGTTTAGCGGCCCGGCCTGTCGTTAGGTGGCGGCGGGTTTTGGCGCGGGTTTGCGCGGCGGGCGGATGATG
>JALZWD010000367.1 GCA_023300365.1 Flavimaricola sp.
AGAATCCGAAGGATCGCCAAATCGAATGGATCAAGGGGTTCTGAACTTTTCACTTATAATCCATCCCAATCATGCAACAATCCTTCAATCTTTTGTGCAAAATGAAGCACAAAAATGTGGATCAGTGAACTAGAAATTCGCCAACCACTTGTGGAACATCTGACCCCAAGAGGTTTCGAACATAGGATCCAAAGGAACATAACATGTTTAACTTCACAGACTTCTTTAAAAACCTAACTGCCAACCTTTCTGAATTTAGCCAAAGCAATGGCGTTGGAAATGTTGGTGGCGTTAGCGGTACTGGCAACACTGGAGTTGGCAATGGGAACGACAACGTTGGTGGCTTTAATGGCAACAACAACGGCGGTAACGGCAACACCGGCGGTGGCTTTAACGGCAACGGAAATGGCGTAGGAAACAATGACGGGGGGAACGGTGAAGCTCTCTCTTCTTTCGATTTGAGCGAATTCCTCGATGACTCCGCCGTAAGTGATGCAGGGGCCGAAACGGTTGCCGAACCTGTCGTCGCAGAAGACGTTACCGAAATAACAACGCCTGCAATCCTCCAATCCGAACCAACTGACACGTTTGAGTTCGTAAGTACAAATGGTGCGGATAGCATCGGCAGTGTCAACGGCACTGGTAACACCGGAATTGGAAATGGGAACGGCAACGTGGGTGGTTTCAACGGTAATAACAACGGTGGCGACTTTAACGGCAACGGCAATGTTGGCGGGGGTTTCAACGGCAACGGAAACGGCAACAGTGATGCCGATGTCGACTTTGCCGCTTTCCTGCCGGTGGAAGAAATCCAAACTTGGCAAGATTTTGTCCCTGATTGGGACGGCTTCTTCGCATAATATTGAATTTCCCACCCCAAGTTATGCGTAAGACTAGTGGTGCTTGATCAGTAAGCGTCACTAGATAGGTACCTCAGCTATCTCCCAAAAGCTGAGGTACCTACAATTCACCGTTGCCATCTCGCTTTGGCTGCTAGCGCAGATGCCATACGACCAAGGAACGTTTGTTCAGTCAGATTGGATGCCCGACACCTCAAGACGCTTGATCCGGCGTTGAACCGGTGGCGCAGATGAATTGCCCCGCTCCCCGATCACCCTTTGAGGTACGGTGTTGTCTTTTTGTAGAATCCGAAGGATCGCCAAATCGAACGGATGAAGGGTTTTGAACTGCTCACTTACGATACCTGCCTATCTTGCAAAATTGCTGCAAATTTTCTGATAAAATAGGTCACAAAGCTGGGATCTTGTGAACTAAACCTTCATCAACCGATAGAAAGAGACCCAATGTTCACACCATTCAAAACCGCCATTCTCAACCATCACGCAAGGTCTCCATCATTCGATGGCCCCGTGACTCAAACCCTAAAGCGCGCAGATTTCGATAGCGCGGAACAGGAGATTTCCAATTGGGACGGTTATGCCGAGGCACCTTTGATTAACCTTCCAGGCCTGGTCGGAAGGCTGGGCATTCGCGATCTTCGTTATAAACACGAAGGACCACGTTTCGGACTTGGCAGCTTCAAAGCACTTGGTGGGGCTTACGCGGTTTTGCGAACGGTTCAGCGTGAGTTGACCAAATCCATTGGCAAGCTGGCGGATCCCGTCGACATACGCAGGGGCCTTTATGCCGAGCAGACGAAAGCGATAACCGTAATTTCAGCCACCGATGGCAACCATGGACGTTCAGTCGCTTGGGGTGCCGCGCAATTTCATATAAACTGCCGGATCTACATTCATGCAGAAGTCAGTGAGCACCGCGCCGATGTCATGCGAAAATTAGGTGCTGAGGTGATCCGTGTTGACGGAGATTATGACGCGACGGTTGCCCAAACACGAGCCGATGCGGAAAAGCACGGATGGTTAGTTGTCTCGGACACGTCTTGGCCCGGCTACACGCAGCCCCCGTTGGATGTGATGGCGGGTTATGGGGTTATGGCGCGCGAGATTGTTCAAAACTACGCCACACCTCCGACCCACATCTTTTTGCAAGGCGGCGTTGGCGGATTGGCCGCCGCCATCACGGCTGTATTCCATCAAGAATGGGGCCACGGCGCGCCTCGCGTCGTGATTGTCGAACCCGAACTCGCGCCTTGTTTGTTCGCAAGCGCAAAGGCGAACAAGACGACAAATGTGGAGATTTCCGAGGAAACCATCATGGCGGGCCTTTCTTGTGGTGAACCATCAGAATTAGCTTGGTCAGTCCTAGCAGATGCTGCGCATGACTTCGTGACGATCCCAGAAAACATCGTTGGGCCTATGGTCCGCATGTTGGCTAATGGTGTCGACGGTGACGTGCCTATAGAGGCAGGAGAAAGCGGCGTCGCAGGGTTATGTGCTGTTGTTGCGGTGGCCAATCAACCTAATTTACGGCGAAGTTTGCATCTGGATGCCAATTCAAGGATCGTCGTCATCGGGTCCGAAGGTGTTACGGATCCGAAGATCTATGCCCATATCATTGCTGGAGAAATTTAACGGCAGTGACATAGTTAGATCTGAGTTGTAATTTTGAGCGGTTTTTCCGAAAGCGGACTTTGGCTACGATGTAGAAAATCAGTAAAATGGGCTCGTTGCTGCCGTTAGCCGCATCGCTGCGATCCGGCCAAACAAGCATGATTTGATCGACACGCACGGCCCAAAGCGGACTCTCAGGACCTCATTTGGATGCTGCGGTCGCAGCCCGCATTGCGGACTTTCGCCGCAAGTGCAAATTCAGACGCCGCCCGAACTCACCGCTTCCTTGGGGCGCCCGCACACCAAGTACCCCAGAGCCACGGTACACCACAGGACGCAAGAGGCGGCATCGGCCTCAATTTCTTCGTATCTTCCCCCACTCGACGTGTGCGCCAGGGTGCCGTCCGACCACCCCCCCCCCATGGGCCCGCCTCCACCGGGTCGGCCTGAAAACCCCGAGTCGTGCTGCTGCATTGTGCGGAAAACGGAGGTCACGATAGCCTTGCGGATCATGCTGAGGAGGAAGAAGAAGGCAGCAGAGGCGGGTGGCGGCCGGGGAGGGCGATGGGGGGTTGGGGTTCGGCTTGGAGGACGGGTGCGTCGGTCGCATCTTACAGACGTCCAAAGACCACGATAGGTATAGGTAGCGTTTGATCGAACAATAAATTTCGCACGTATCATCACAATAAGCGCCAAGCGGCTGCGAGCTGGAACGCCCGATCGTTCGACGGGCACCGTAAGAGTAAACAAAAAAAATACATCGTCTGCAACAAGAGCGACTAAGTTTTTGTTGTCGACACGCCAGGACACGCCAGGGCACACCCCTACACCACCCGAACTCTCCTCCGGGCGCGCCTTACACCGGAGTTGGGCAGGCCCAAGGCAACAACGCCGACGCACCACTGTCACGGGGGAACAACCCTTTTCCCTCACGAATCACTTTCGTGGTCTTAAAATATCTCCGCTTTGGTCTCATCTTTTACTATTGATAATACTGAGAAAACGATCCCACACTAATTCCAAGCAGTGTGTTTCTCACGCGACGAAGCCGATTTACCTTGTGCTGTCTCTACCACGGCCATAAACCGAATGGTCTTGAAATCGGTACACCGCTGCTGTAATGAGCACCGAATACGAGGAGCCAACATAGGGGAATGTACGGTCATCCTACCACTGACGGTTCTGAGTGCCGTGACCTTCCGTAAGAGAGGCGCATGATATGTGCCGCGGTATATAGCTAGCACAGGTACGCGCCTCATTTTTCCGAGGCATTTCATCCAAGAAGATCCACAAAAGCCGAGAACACTGTTATAGCCCCTTGTTGTCAACCGAAAACCGAGGGTCGTTTTTTCCCGTTTATTTGCAAAAAAAACGACCGAAACCGACCCCAACTTTTTTCGTCTTCTTCTCGGTTTTCTCTCGCTCCTTTCGGTTTCGGTTTGCTAGAAAGAACCCGACCAAAACCGACCGACGTTTCGATGAAAACTCAAAAACCGACCGAGGCCTTTTTGTTTTGGGTTCACAACATTGGTTATAGGTGAGGTGTCTTGGGTGGGTTGGTGGGGTTGTGATCGAATTATTTATTTTCCGAATTCGGGAAGACACTCGTGAGGCCATTCGTGAATGTTTTAATGTTTTCCGTAAAAAAAACTGGTACGATACAAGGCAAAACAGGATAATTGGTGGGTGGGTAGGTGGGTTTATTCAATCAAATATTTTCCGAAGTCGGGGAGACGAAACGAACCGCATCAACATGGTACGATCGCCCCGATGCCCGGAGGAGTCCGACGGGCTGCGAGGTATGTACCTGTATATGAACGAAACTATTAATATGTATATACACACCAGGTTCTGGTATTACATAATATTCTACAGAAAACAAAAATGACATTCCGAATGTATTTCCAAGGGTGTTTCCTCAGCTAAAAGTCTCCCTAGACCTGTACCGCCGTTTTTGGGGGCATGCTACTGTACTCACACTTACACCGCTGTATGAATGTTAATAGTAGCGTAATATAGTAGGCGTTGTCCTCCCGGGGTGACCGTTTTGGCCACACTATCGGCCATTTAAGGGGGGAGGGGGGGGGGGGTGGGGGTGTACTCGACGTCATGCATGAGGGGACAGGGGACAATACACGGGACGGGGGGAAACATAGAGGAGGATATTACGGCGGTAGTCGTGGATGAGTGCGAGATGCTTCCGCAGTGGCGAACCAGCCCCGTCAGTCCCGTCCGACAGATATATGTTTCGCCCAAGAATACCCCCCCCCCTACCGCACT
>JALZWD010000368.1 GCA_023300365.1 Flavimaricola sp.
ACCCCCCCCAAACGCGCCTCGATCCAATCAAGGTCGTCTTGATGCGCCGCAATCTCGGCCTGCAACATCTCCGGATCCAAAACAAACCGTGGCGAGGGGTGGCCCAAGACATCTGTCAAAAACAGGTGATCCTCATGCGCCTCTTGCGGCGTGCGTGGCCCATGTCCAATCGCCACACGCCGCTCTAGCACAAGCGCAAGATGCCGCGCGCCCATCCCCACATTCTCGGCCCGCCGCACACCTGTCCGGGCCCCAAGGCCGATAGCACCACAAAAATCCGCAACAACATCCCAACCGCGTTCACGCATCGGATTGTACACCCGCACATCCACGTTCTCGCGCCCGAACACGAGGTCAAATTTCTCCACCGCCCCACGGTACTGCGGCCAAATCAGACGTATATCCATCGTCCCCGTGCGCACATATTGCTGCGCCATGCTGGTCATGTATTCCGCCGCCGGACGCACATAAATAACGACCCGAACAGGCCCCGCAAGCGGCGCAAAAAACGCCTTCATGCGCGCAATGGCATCCGGCGTGCTTCCCGCAAGGCGCTCGGCCGACATAAGATGGATCTTGCCCTCGTTTGCGGCAATATCGCGCGCCAAATCCGCCGCCACCTGATCGCGCCACGCGCGCATTTCCTCGGCCCCGCGCCCCTCACGTTCAAAAACCCAATATTTTTCCGGCGCGTCATCAAACAATAAAACCGCAAGGTCAGAATGATTGTCATCCCGCCATGCCAAATAATGCAGGCCCTCTTCATCCCTCGCCCCAAATTGGGCTTGAATGGCCGTGCTGCCCGTTTTGTGAATTCCCGCGTGAACAATAATCATCGCACCCTCACCGCCAAGGCGCACTTCGCCCTCCCGGTTGGGATACTCGTTTCATTCTCGGCTGCAAAGCAGTTCGGCATTACCCCGTCGGTCTTGCACGTTGATATAAAAAATCGGCCCCGGTTTTCACCGAGGCCGATCCCACTGCTCTCGCAGCAGACCGTTACCAACTCACCAATTAAATACGGCGGCAAAACCAACCCGCCGGCACACCCTTACGTTACAATCCCGGCACCTCTTGGGCATAGCTTACCTTAAGGACAGGCTCTTTGAACGCAATTCAAGACAATCTAAATTGGCGCAGGCCAACTGTTCTCTGGTACGGCGCAATGCCATTTTTCCGACACTATTCCGCCAGCGACCCGACATAAATCAAACGCTGTCCTGCGGCCCGGCTTTGCCCTTTATCGAATCAAATTCAGTCGCCCTCCAACAGGCTCACCACCTCAAAATCAAAGGTCAGATCTTTACCAGCAAGCGGGTGATTTGCATCCGCCACCACGGTTTCATCATCAAACGACAACACCTGCATCAAGATCACGCGGCCATCTTGGGTCTGCATCTGCAACTGCCCGCCCGCCTCTAACGGCACCGTATCGGGGATCATTGAGCGCGGGAATTCCTGCCGCCCGCCCTCGCGCACCGGACCATATGCATCGTCACTGGCAATATCGACCACTTTCTTATCGCCAACGTTCATCCCCATCAGCGCCGCATCAAGGCCCGCAATCACATGCCCCACGCCCACCTGAAACTCCAACGGGTCTTTCCCCGCCGAACTGTCAAAAACCGTGCCATCGCTCAGGGTTCCGGTGTAATGAATACGGACGGTATCGCCCTTTTTGATCGCGGCCATTTTCTGTTCCTTTAGGGTTCCTAAATCTCGCCGCAGACCTATCAGCACGCCCCGCCCCCTGCAAACCGACGCTTCCCTCTTTCCTCCCCCAAAAAACCACGGCACTCTACACCAAACCCAAACGGAGGCTCCGCATGCCCATTACCACCGCGATTTTCGATGCCTACGGCACCCTGTTTGACGTCAACGCCGCCGCCCGCGAGGCCGCCACCGACAGCCCCGTGTTGGCTGATAACTGGCCACAAATCGCCCGTGATTGGCGCCTCAAACAGCTTCAGTACACGTGGCTGCGCGCTGTCGCCGATCAGCACTGCGATTTCTGGGATGTCACATGCGACGGCCTCGATTGGGCGCTTGAAGCCGCCAAGATCAATGATCCCACTTTGCGCGAACGCCTGCTTGCGCTCTACCGCGAGCTTTCCGCCTTTGCCGAAGTGCCCGCCATGCTCGCCACGCTCAAACAGCGCGGCCTCAAAACTGGGATCCTCTCCAACGGCTCGCCCGATATGCTCAACGCCGCCGTCACGTCTGCGGGCATTGGTGGCGATCTCGACGCCGTTTTGTCGGTCCAAGATGTTGGCGTCTTCAAACCACACAAAACCGTCTACGACATGGTCGGCAAACACTACGGCACGGCCCCCGAACAGGTGCTCTTTGTCTCCTCCAATGGCTGGGACGCCGCCGGAGCTGCGGGCTACGGCTTTCAAACCGTTTGGGTCAATCGCGCAGGCGAACCGATGGACAGGCTTTACGCCAAACCACACCACATGCTCGCTGATCTGACCACAATCCCCGATCTTTGCGCCTGATATGCCCCATTTCACCGCACAAGACGGCACCCAGCTTTTCTACACTGACCACGGAACAGGCACGCCCACACTCTGCCTCGCGGGCCTCACGCGCAACACGGCTGACTTCCAACATGTGTTGCCGCACCTTCAGGGCCGCATCATTTGCATGGACTACCGTGGTCGCGGCCAATCGGACTGGGCCAACCCGGCCAGCTACACGATCCCACAAGAGGCACAGGACGCTCTCGCTTTGCTCGATCACCTCGGGCTCGATCGCACCGCCATCCTCGGCACATCGCGCGGCGGCCTCATCGCCATGTTGCTCGCCGCAACCGCGCCGGGCCGCCTGCTCGGCGTGGCCCTCAACGACATCGGCCCAGAGATCGCGCCCGCAGGCCTCGACATCATCAAAAACTACATCGGCAAAGCGCCCGCGCAGAAAACCTACCAAGAAGCCGCCGAATTCCGCGCACGCAACTGGATACAATTCAAGAACGTGCCCCAAACACG
>JALZWD010000369.1 GCA_023300365.1 Flavimaricola sp.
GTATATCAAGCACGCCGACCTCGCGGCTGCCAGCAGGCCCCGCGATGCGCACGCGGGCGTCTGCGGCGACCATGGCGGGGACGCTGTCTGCGGCGGGTGAGGCGTTGCACAGATTGCCAACAACCGTGCAGCGCCCTTGAATTTGGGTCGAGCCGATCAGATTTGCCGCCTCAACCACGCCGGGCCATGCCGCAATGAGGGCCGCGTCTTCGGAGAGGGCCGCGCAAGGCACAGCGCCGCCGATCACAAAGCCGCCGTCCACTTGGGCAATATCGGCCATGCCAGCGATGGATTTGATGTCGACGATCAGCTCGGCGTCGAAGGCGTCGCTTTGCATGCGCACCAAAAGATCAGTGCCCCCGGCAAGAACAAAGGCCGAGGACGGCGCGTCCGCGAGAAGTGCGGTGGCCCCTTCAATTGTGTCTGGTCTTTCATAGCGCACTGGGCCGTACCCCCTTTGAACATGCTGCAGGTTTGTCGAACCATAACATCTTCCAGACAGCACGGCATCCGCAAGCCCCAAAACGGCATTTGAACGCGGCAATTCGGCGCCCTTTCCCGCCACGTCGCACCGCGCCGTCCGGTAAGCGGTGCCGCCTATGGCCATTGCGATGTCGCCTTGGGGCTTGTGATGGTGCGTGTTTCGCGCGAGGTGTGGGGCAAACGGATCGCATAAGGACAGATGAGATGCTCGATAAACGCAACTTTTACATCAATGGCGCTTGGGTCGCCCCGCAGGCGGGAACAGACTTTGACGTGATCAATCCATCAACCGAAGAGCCCTATGCGGTCATCTCTTTGGGTGGGCAGGCGGATACAGATGCCGCCATTTTCGCAGCGAAAGAGGCCTTTAAGTCTTGGGCACAGTCTTCGAAATCTGAGCGCATCGAATTGATGGAGAGCATCCTTGAGGTTTATATGCGCCGCTCTGATGAGATGGGCGAGACGATTAGCCAAGAGATGGGCGCCCCGATTGATATGTCGCGGACCTCGCAGTCGGGTACGGGGTCGTATCATATCCAAGGGTTTATCGAGAGCCTCAAGAGCTTTGAGTTTGAACGCGATCTGCGCCCCGATACCCCCAACGACAAGATCATTTACGAACCAATTGGCGTTTGTGGCCTGATTACCCCGTGGAATTGGCCGATGAACCAAATCGCGCTTAAGGTTATGCCCGCCTTGGCGACAGGGTGCACGATGGTTTTGAAACCCTCGGAGCAATCGCCGCTTTCTGGTGTTTTGTTTGCCGATATTTTGCATGAGGCTGGCGTGCCTGCGGGCGTGTTTAACATGCTCAATGGCGATGGACCGGGCGTTGGATCATCGCTTTCGGCGCATAAAGACCTTGATATGATATCGTTCACCGGATCATCACGGGCCGGTACATTGATCAGCAAATCCGCCGCCGACACAATCAAGCGGGTCTCGCTTGAGTTGGGCGGCAAGGGCGCCAACATCATTTTTGCCGATGCCGGAGAAAATGCCGTGGCCCAAGGTGTGGCGCGGTGTTTTAACAACACGGGCCAATCGTGCAACGCGCCGACACGGATGTTGGTCGAGCGGTCACGCTATGATCAAGCCGTGCAAGAGGCGGTGGCGCAAGCCGAGAAAACGGCTGTTAATCTGGCCGACCGGGATGGCAAACATATCGGGCCGCTGGTCTCTAAGATGCAGTATGACAAGGTTCAAGGCCTGATCGAGGCCGGGATTAAGGAAGATGGTGCCAAGCTTGTTGCGGGCGGCATTGGGCGGCCTGAAGGGATGAACCGTGGTTATTTCGTGCGTCCAACGGTTTTTGCCGATTGCACCAATGATATGCGGATCATGCGCGAGGAAATCTTTGGGCCTGTGCTTGGGATGATGCCGTTTGATACCGAAGAAGAGGCCATCGCGATTGCCAATGACACCGATTATGGCCTGACCAATTATATCCAGACCACTAACGGCGAAAAGGCGCGCCGGGTGGCCCGGCAATTGCGTTCGGGCATGGTGGATATTAACGGCAAAGCCCGTTCGGCGCGGTCGCCCTTTGGCGGCATGAAGCAATCAGGCAATGGCCGCGAGGGCGGTGTTTGGGGGCTTGAGGAGTTTTGTGAGGTGAAAGCGATTGGCGGTTGGCCAAACGACTAGGTGCTGAAATCTTTTGAAGATTTCTACCAGATTTCTTTTAAAGAAATCGACTTTCGCTGCGAAATTACTCGGCCATTTTACGGGCTAGATACTGAGCAAATTCAAAGTTGGGCCGCTCCAAATGCGAGAGCGGCCCTGGCTTTGAAAGCCCTGCGCAAATGCCGCGATACACGCTTTCGGTGCAGCCCCGATCCTCGTCGTTCACGGCATCCAAAACACCTTTGATCTCGGCAAAATGCGCCTCGGCCTTGGGATCAGCGGCAAATTCAGGGGCCAGCCCACCACCGTATAAAATATCTACATGATCAGGCCCATCCGGCTGTACGGACAGATACCAGAAATATCCCGGTGTCAGGGTGATCAACAGCCCCGGATAGATTGAAATCAACCACGTCGTCCGGCGGTCTTCGCCTTGGAGATGTGTGTTATCGGGATGCGCCAGCGTCAGTGCGAAGGCATCGTTTTTGATGATGTAGTGGTAGTTAAATGCCGGATCGCCCTCTGGGCAAGTCATCTTAGCGAGGTCCACCGTGTGCCCAATTGTGCCGCCATGACACACCGGCAGGTGGTAGCTTTCCATGAAATTCTCGGCCAAAACTTTCCAATTGGTGTTCCAATGGTGATGCTCGCGGAAGGTCTCGTGGTAGTTCTCCATGCGGAAATTTCCAACCAGATCGTCGATGCCTTTAAGCGTTTCGGACAGGTCTGGCGCGTCAGGGTTGAGCGTGACCATAATCCAGCCGCGCCAGTCTGTGCAGCGAATTTGCGGCAGGCAAATATCGGCTTTCTCAAACGCTTCGGAGTGCATCATTGCAGGCGCACCGCGGAGCGTGCCGTCAAGGTTGTAGGTCCATGCGTGATAGGGGCACACAATGCTTTTGGTGCTGCCGCGTCCCTCAAGCAAGATCGACATTCTGTGACGGCACACGTTGGATTGCGCCCTCAAAATGCCGTCGGCATCTCGGATCACCATGATCGGCTCGTCTGCGATGGTCATGGTGGTGTAATCGCCGGGGTTTGGCAGCGCGCTTGCCCTGCCCACACAGATCCATTCGCGTGCGAAAAGTTTCACCTGTTCGTGCGCGCAAAATTCGGGCGATGTATAAACCGAGCGCGGCATGGCGTGCGCCTGCTCGAAGGGCACGCTGACGTTGGCTTGCAACTCGGATAATGCGGGAAGGTCTGTGATATCTTTCATAAACAGCAGCCTAAACGCGAGATGGCTGTTGCCGCAAGTCTTGCGAAATTCGCTTTTCGCATGCGAAAAGGCGCGATTTT
>JALZWD010000370.1 GCA_023300365.1 Flavimaricola sp.
TCCTCGGCGACGCCCTCCCCCCCGGCCTGCCCGTCGGCCGCCGCATCCTCGTGCCCGGCCAAGTCGAAGACGACGCCTCGATCCGTCTGGGCACCGCCGAAATCTCAACCAACGCGGCCCTCCTCGCCGCCGCCCGCGCAGCCAATCCTGCGGCCGTGATCCTCTACAAACCTCACCCCGACGTCGAAGCAGGCCTGCGCCCCGGCGATATCCCCGCCGCCGAGGCCGACGCCGTGCTCTCCAGCACCAGCGCCATCACCGCCCTTGAGGCCGTCGACGAGGTCTGGACCATGACATCCACCCTCGGCTTTGAGGCCCTCTTGCGCGACAAACGCGTCACCTGTCTGGGACAGCCGTTTTATTCGGGCTGGGGCCTCACCGATGATCGCGGCGTCCTCACCGAACGCCGCCAAGCCCGCCCCGACATCACCGCCCTCGCCCACGCCGTTTTGATCGATTATCCCCGCTACTTTGATCCGCTCACCAAACGGCCCTGCCCGCCCGAAGTCGCGGTTGAACGGCTGGCAAGCGGCCAAATACCCCGCCCCGGCCGCCGGCACCGCGCGCTGATTAAACTCCAAGGTTTGTTCGCAAATTACGCGCATTTGTGGCGCTGATCTTGACGCGCCGGGTTTTGCGGGCCACTGCGGGGCACAACGATATGCTCAGGTAGGAGACCACAATGCCAGCCGACGTGAACCCCGGTATCCACCAGCCACACGTGATCGACTTTCTGCGCACCCGCCGCTCGCGGCCGTCAAAAACGCTGAGCACACCCGTCCCGGATCGTGCGACCCTCGAAGACCTGCTTGTCATGGCCGCGCGCAGCCCTGATCACGGCAAGCTTGAGCCGTGGCGCTTTATCGTCTTGGAAAGACCTGCCCTCGTTCGGCTCGCCGCACAGCTCCCCGACCGCGCCGCGGCCCTTGGCCTTGCCGCCGATCAGCTCCCCAAAACCCAAGCGCAATGGTCGGGCGCAAACCTCGCCGTCGCAGTCGTCTCCTGCCCTAAACCGTCGCCCAAAATCCCCGAAATTGAACAGATTTACTCCGCCGGAGCGGTTTGCCTGTCATTGGTGAACGCCGCATTGGCCTCGGGTTGGGGGGCCAATTGGTTGTCTGGCTGGCCAAGCCATGATCGCACATTTGTCGAACAAGGGCTCGGCCTCACAGCGGCCGAAACCATCGCGGGCATTATTCACATCGGCACAGCAACCACCCTGCCGCCCGAGCGCCCGCGCCCCGATGTGCCCGCAATCACAACGTGGATGTCAGAGTAACGTCTGCGCCGTTAATAAAACTAAGGTGGCCGTTGTGCGCTTAGGCGAGCGCGTTTTACTCGGTCGTTTCGCTGTTCGCTGGCGCATCAGACGCGGCCTCAAACGGACGGTCGCCCAAACGGTCAAACCAATCGATATCGCGCACCGTGATGCCGCCAAAAATGATGATGCCCGCAATGATCACCCAAAGGATCGCGGCGATGATCGTGGTGATTTTTGCGCGTTTGCCCACCTGCGGATCCACAGGGGCCGACCGATGCGTGCCGGGCACCACCTCGTCGAGATCTCCTTGGGTTTGCAGACGCAACGGCAGCACGATCAAAAACGTCATGAACCAGATCACCGCAAACAAAACCAGCGCCGCCGTAATACCCATCAGACTTGCTCCAACTCAATCAAACAGCCCATGAAGTCCTTGGGATGCAAAAATAATACCGGCTTGCCATGCGCCCCAATCTTGGGCTCACCTCCGCCCAAGACGCGGGCACCGCCGGCTTGCAAATGGTCCCGCGCGGCCAGAATATCGTCAACCTCATAGCACATGTGATGAATGCCGCCCGAGGGGTTCTTGTCGAGAAATCCTTGGATGGGCGAGGCCTCTCCAAGCGGGTAAAGCAGCTCAATTTTCGTATTGGGCAAGGTGATGAAAATCACCGTAACACCGTGGTCGGGCTCGTCTTGGGGCGGCCCGACTTGCGCGCCCAATGTGTCGCGATATTGCGCGGCTGCCGCCTCAAGGTCAGGGACCGCGATAGCCACATGGTTCAAACGTCCGATCATTGCACATCTCTCCAATATCCCACGCCCACCTTATGTCCGCCCCCAACGGGCGGCACAAGCCAGCGAGACATTCGGTCACAGATGTTAACACCCCCTTCATCAGTTTCGACGCATAGTGAATCTAAGGGGTCATGAACGGCCCTAAGGGGATACCAATGGATACGCTTGATGCCTTCTTGCAGACCCGTCCACCAACCGCCGCACGTCCACTTCTTGGGCTGACGGTCTTATTGGTCGAAGACAGCCGCTATGCCTCTGAGGCGTTTCGGCTGCTGTGCCTGCGCTCTGGCGCGCGAATACGACGCGCCGACACCCTATTCTCCGCGCGACGACACCTGCGCGTTTACAACCCCACCGTCGTGATCGTCGACCTTGGGTTGCCGGATGGATCGGGGGATACCCTCATCCAAGAATTGGTCCGCGCCAGCCCGCGGGTTGAGGTGATCCTTGGAACCAGCGGCGATTTGGGCGCCGAGGCGCTGGCAATGGCCGCCGGTGCCGATGGGTTTTTGTCCAAACCGGTCGCAAAGATCGCGGAATTTCAATCGGCGTTGCTGCAACATCTGCCCCCCGAGCGACAGCCCGCAGGCCCGCGCAGCATCGGAACCGAACAGGTCGACCCCGACCCTATCGCTCTGCGCGATGATCTTGAGCATGTGGCCAACGCCTTGAGTGGGGATGACGCCGAGATCACCCTCGACTACGTCGCGCAATTCTTGGGCGGCATCGCCCAAAGCACCGGGGATGATGATCTTTGCCGCGCCGTCAAAGATGTCTCGCAATCGCGCAAGGACGGCAGCCCGGTGCGCTTTGGCGTGGCGCAATTGGCCGCTTTGGTGCAATCGCGTTTGGAGGCCACCGCGAACATTTAATTGCCCGCGCCACACGCCCCGCCAATCTTGCGGGCAAAACAACGCCCCACCAAGATGGCGGTGCACGACGATTTTTATGTCAGAAAAGGTGTCTTGGAGCGGGCGAGGGGAATCGAACCCCTATCATCAGATTGGAAATCTGAGGTCTTACCATTACACAACGCCCGCTTACAAAAAGCTTCCTATTTCATGGGTGTTGGAGCGTCAAGACAGGTCTCAATAGAGCTGTCTTAAAACACGACAGATTAAGACGTTATTTTGGGCACCCAAAGCCGCCCCCATTGGCGCTCAAAACCAAGGCACCGTGCCACCGATGCTCAGCTGCTTGAATCGCATGTTTTTGAGGGGGGGATCGTTCGCTTGGCCCTGCGCCACAGCGCAGCACAGGGCCATTGCTATATCCGCTTATTCCGCATTCACCACAGTGATGCGGCCATCGGTATAGGGCGTATAAGGCCCATTCTCGACAAGATAATCGGCCACCACCTGCTCAAGGCCGGGTCCAAAATCATAGGCGTTGTTGGCATCCTCAAACATCGCATAGCCATCGCCACCATTGCGCACATAGTTGTTGCTGGCCATGAGATATGTCGCCGTTTCAACCAGCGGCGCACCAGCAACGGTCACGTCAGATACCCGTTCAAACGGCGCTTGGGTTGTATCAACCGTAAAGGTGATGCCCGCAACCTGCGGGAACCGCCCGGCACCGTCTTCCATTTCGCTCACACCATTTTCCAAGGCGGCCAGAATATCGGCCCCCGTGGCTTCGAATGTCGCAAGCGTGTTTTGAAACGGCAGCACGGTGATAACTTCGCCCATGGTGATTTCGCCGCTGTCAATCGTGGCGCGGATGCCGCCACCGTTTTGAATAACCGCGACAACACCCTGCTCGGCGGTCCGGTCGAGCATCGCGTCGGCCACAAGGTTGCCCATCGCACATTCCATCGCCCGGCAGACTTCGCGCGCGCCCTCAATGATTTGTGTGCTCTCCGAGACGACCTGCACCATCAGATCGTCAATTGGCCCGGCCAATTCGGCGACACGCGCCACAATTGCGGGATCTTCTGCGACAGAGGCATCCAAAAGGATCGTATCACCAGTTGCCGATGTGACGTTGCCCGCATCATCAAACACAAGCGTCAGGTGCCCCACATATTTGGAATAGGCATAGGCCTGCACCACAGGCACATCGCCCACCATGGTTGGATAGGCCATCGCCCCCTCTTGCGTATTCGACATCAGGGTATGGGAATGCCCGCCAACCACCGCATCAATTCCGTCGACGGCCTCGGCAATGGCAAGGTCGGTGTTCACACCCACATGGTTTAGGGCGATGATCATATTCACACCCTCATCGGTAAGGGTATCAACGTCGGCCTGAAGGCTTTCAATCTCGGGGGTGAAAATCACCGCGTCAGACGGCGACGATGTCTCGCGCGTGTCGGCGGCAAGGGCCGAAATGATCCCAACCCGCTGGCCGCCAACCTCAAGGACCACGTGGTTGTCGACAACGCCCGCCAATAGGTTTGATTGGCTCACGTCGATGCTGCCGGAAATCACCGGGAAATCGACACCATTGGCCAGTTTGGCCAAACCTTCGTCGCCATCGTCAAATTCATGGTTGCCCACTGCCATTGCATCAAAACCAATGGCATTCATAAACTCAATCTCGGCGTCGCCCTTATAGGTCGAGTACATCAACGATCCTTGGTATTGATCGCCAGCATCCAGCACGATGACGTTCTCGCCCGCCAGGTCTTCGCGCAACTGATTGATCATCGTCGCAACCCGCGCCACGCCGCCAAAACACTCGCCAGCAGCGTTGTCTTCGACACCGCAGGTGCCATCAAATCGGCTGATCGGTTGGATCCGACTGTGTAAGTCATTGATATGGATAATGTGCAGCGTCGTCTCGGCCGTGGCCGCTGTCGCCATAAGTCCCGATGCGAGGGCCGTGGCCATTTTGAATTTGGATGACATTTCTAACTCCGTTGTTGGTGTGAACGCCGCCGCAAATTGGCGCCGCACAATGCCCGCCGCCCTAAAATTCCGGACGTCAGAGCGCCTTAGGCCGCAGCGGCCCCAGCGCGTTTGTAAGGCCGATTATGCTGCTTGTTCTTGCGGTTGCAAGCGACGTTGTTGGATTGACGACATTCACACGCGCCGTCGGGCTGCGGCGCTAGATTGGCAAACGCGTTGGCTCAAGAATTTGGATCAGAGGAACCACCAAGCAAACCTGTGATCGGTGGCTTGGTGATTGTTACACCCGCTTTGCGCATCAGGTTCAATCGCGGCCCCCTCCGCCCGTTACAAAACATCCGCCACCGCCACGACCTGCCCTGTTTCATGCGACCGCACCGCAGCTTCGGCCAGCGCAAGCGCCATCAACCCGTCATGCCCGCCCGTCCGCGGCGCGCGTTTTTGCGTCATCGCCGCCACCATCTCGGCAATCTCGGCGGCATAGGCAACCTCATAGCGCGTCATGAAAAAATCGAGCAACGGCGGCGTGGCAAACCCTGCCTGCGTGGCCACCTCAACCCGCGTCTCGTGCACATTCCCGGCCCGCGCCATCCCCTTGGACCCCATCACCTCAATCCGCTGATCATATCCATATGTGGCACGGCGCGAATTATTGATCGTGCACTGTTTGCCGCGCGCTGTCCGCAAAATCAGGTTGGCGGTATCCACATCGCCCTGCGCGCCGATCTCCGGGTCAACCAAAACGCTGGCACTTGCAAAAACGCTCTCGACCTCTTCGCCCAACATCCACCGCGCCACGTCAAAATCATGGATCGTCATATCGCGAAACATCCCCCCCGACCGGGCAATATATTCGGGCGGCGGCGGCGACGG
>JALZWD010000371.1 GCA_023300365.1 Flavimaricola sp.
TGGGAAAATGATCCGCCTTTCTCAAACGGGATCATTCCTTCGATCAGGGAATTCACCCCCCCCGCCAACAGGCCTCCAAAATGATCCGTCACGGGCTTCACGGCGGCATTATAGGTGGTGTTCACCATCGCTTGCCCCACGGTGCGAAACGTATCAGCAAGCGACGCACCATCCAGCACAAGCCCGTCAAACGCCCGCTTCAAACCGCTCGAAAACCCGCGCTCCAAATTCGCCAGATCACGGTTGGTATCGCCAAGGGCAATCCGCACATCCCCCAATTGGTTGGAAAACGCCGCCGTCATCCCCGATACATCCCCAAGCGACTTCTCCAACCCCTCAACCTCATCACCAAAGGCCTCAAGCCTCTCAAAATCCCGCATCACTTCGCTCCTTTATCGGGGTAGCGCGCCGCCAATTCATCCAAACGCGCCCGCGCCATTGGGGCCGCGCCGCCCTCAAGCCCCAACATCATCAACAACTCCACCGGGGTCAGCGCCCAAAACTCACTTGGCCTAAGCCGCAGCCCCACCAACCCCGCACGCATCAATCCCGGCCAATCCATTGGGCCCTACTCCGGCACCGCAAAGGCGCGCGCCAACACTTGCGCCGCCACCTTTGCCGCTGCTACCGGCCCGCCCGCGATCTCGGCGGCCACCAAATCTTCGGCGCGCACCATCCATCCACCGCCACGCAATCCAGCCACCAACAAGGCCATCACATCACGCGACGAAAACGCCCCGCCCTCAAACCGCTGCACCAGCTCCACCAAGGTCGCGGCCCCTAGGGTCGCCTCCAACTCGGCCAATGCCCCAAGGGTCAGCTTGCAAACCTTCGGCTCGCCATTCACATGCAAGCTCACCTCACCGGCAAACGGATTGGCCATTAGATCAACGCCACGAATGTGATCTCACCCGCCGAGGCCAAAGACAGCTCATAGGTCGCCTCGCCATTGTGCGATCCCGAATACTCAATCGACGTAATCTGAAACGGCCCTTCAATGGTGCCAAAGTCGGGGATAATTACCTGAAAATCCGGCGTCTCTCCGTCAAAGAAAATTTGGCGTGCACGCTCATCCGTCGAGGCATCCTTGAACACACCCGACCCACTGATCGACGCGCTGCGCACGCCCGCCCCACCAAGCAACTCGCGCCAACCACCCGCGCTCTCAAGCGAGGTCACATCCACGCTCTCGGCGTTAAAGCTGATCCGCGTCGCCCGCAGGCCCGCCGCCGTCTCAAACAGGCCATCGCCCGTCATATCCAATTTGACCAAAAGGTCCTTACCGTTTTGCGCAGCCATGGCCATCACTCCAAATTATCGTTTCAATATTCATTGCGGCGGGGCTCACCCGTCGCAGACCCTCGCGCGGAAAATCATGTTGATTTGCCGCTCATCACTCGTGCCCACACGCGCGGCACGCGCCCGGTAAAATCGCAATCCAACCAAGGCGCCGCGGCTCAGGGTCATCTGCGCATCCACCAGCGCATCCGACACCGCCGCCGCCGCTTGCTTGGCGGTCGAAAATCCGGCGTTATGGGTCACCACCGAAATGGTGAACTCATGCTCCGCGCCGCCGCCTGTGGCATCAGATTTGTCGCGCGCCACTTCCGCGCCCAAGGCCACATACAGTGGCGGCACATCCCCCGCCGGGATCACATCGTAAACGGCATCGCCCACCAACGCGCCTAGTGCTGCGTCCCCCACCAGCCGCGCGTAAACTGCCTCTTGCAATGCCTGCGCCACCGCATAACTCATGCCGCCACCTCTTCGATCGCATGACAGGTCAGATAACGCCCCGTTGGGTCCGCCTCACTCACCGCCAAAATCGTGTAAATCCGCGTCCCTTCCCGAAAACGCTGCTCGGGCTTGGGCCGATTACTCGACCCCACTGGCGCGGATCTGACAACCACTCGGCACGGCACTTGCGACAATGACACGGCAACACCCGCCCGCTCTCGCCCGCTTGCGGGCTTTATCGCCGCCCAAAGCGTGCCCAGCGCTGTCCAACTCGTCTCAAAACCGCCCGCCCCATCCGGGCCCCGCACCGGGGCCTCCAAAACAAGCTGCCGGGTCAAATGCGCTACGTTCATGTCCGACCCCCAAACAGGCGGATATGCCGATATTGCTCGATGAGGGCATTGACCCCAAACGGCATACACCCAGCCCCAAGGCCCACCTCATTGCGAAACTCGTAATAATGCGCCGCCAAAAGCATCACCGCCTGCGCCAAATCCGCGGGCAGGTCTTCCCACACCGGACCAAACCCCGCGACAAACGACACCCGCAAATCCCCCTTGGTCGGGATGCTCGGCAAATCTCCGGCAAGCGGCACAACATGCGGCACTTGCGCATCCGCGACCAACTTTAGCCCCGACAGATCTATAGGCGTCTCCACACCCTGTGCATCGCGCACCACAATCCCCGTCACCTCCCCTACCGGAGCAAGCGGCAGGTCAAGCCTCTGGGTTTGCGGTACCGCAGACCACTCATAGGTAAACGTCCGCTCCAACAGGGTCTTGCCTGTGCGCGCCTCAATCGCCGCCAATGCCGCCCGCAGAAAACTCACCAAAACGGCGTCCTGCACATCATCCTCGGCAAATCCGGTCCCCAAGCGCAGGTGCGCCTTCAACTGGGCCACTGGCAAGGTAGCCGTGGCCACCGTAGTTTGTTCCACCAACATCATTTGATCTCTCCGTCATTCGGGTCTTTGGCAAAATCCGGACGCGCACCCCCCGCGTTGCTCGGACGGAAGGGAGCAGCTAGACAACACGTGGTTTGACAGCACGCGCCCGGCAGATACGGCCACCACTCACAAAGCAGCCGCATCTGTCTCTCATCGCGACGAAGCCTTAGCTCACCGCGAATTTCAGCAGTTTGATCGCCGCGAAATCGCTCACAGCCCCGCCCACGCGCTTGGTCGCGTAAAACAACACATGCGGCTTGGCCGAGAACGGATCGCGCAG
>JALZWD010000372.1 GCA_023300365.1 Flavimaricola sp.
CCGCGGAGCGGTTGGGCCGCGGTAACCTTGGCGAGTGGCAGGTGGGGGGCATGGGTTTTGGGCCAATGCTCTGAAGGGTCATCCGAAGCGTCGAAAACAGGGGCAACCGGCGGAACCGTGCGGACGGAGGCCGCGTCGGAGGCGGGGATGGGCACCGGTTCGGCCAAGGCGGAACGCGCCACAGCGGCGGGAAAGGTGCGCAATCGGGACGGGCGGGACAGTTGCATTGTAGGATCCTCTGCTGATGAAGAAAGCGAGTTTGGCCCTTTTGAGCCATGCGCATGAGGGGTGGGGGATGTTTGTTGGGGCGCATTTTGGAGCGCCATGTCAGGCTGGCCCCCAGCAATTTGCGGCGGCTGTGTTGGTAGGGCGGAGCCCGGCAGGGGCGCATCAGGACGCTGTGTTGCGGGACGTGCTATGTCGGAGAGACGCGAGAGCGGCGCGTTTTCTGGTGCTGCGGCCTGTGGGCTGGCGGGGAGAATGGCAGGCAGTGGCAGAGCGACATCCAAAAGAGGCGCGCCTTGCTTGGCCCCTGTGTCGAGGTCGGGTTGCGCGGTGTCTGTTGCCGCCGTGTCGTCTGGCTCTCCGACCAAGTCGCTGGGGTCCGGGAGCAGGGCCAAGGTTTTCGGCACCTCGGGCTCATTTGCCTCGAAGATGAGAGCGAAGGGGCCAAGCGTGCCATCAGCCGTGGTTTCTGCGTCGGGGGTGGTTGACGCTTTGGGCCCGGCGGTGGGCGTGGCGGTTTCTGTAAGCATGGGATCGAACATCATGGCTCCGATGTTTCTGCGGCTTTTGTCGATCTTTGCCGAAAAAACTTACCGGTCCTTTACCGCTTTGCCGTCATGCTCAGCGAAATGGTTAGAATTGGAGGTAAACATGACCGAACTTGGGAGCTCAATTGTACAGGGCACACCGCAGGACCTTGGCGCAGTGGCCCAAGCGGCGCAGGCGCGGCGGGACGCGCGTTTGATGGAAGCCGCACAGGCATTAGAGGCCAGTTTCGTTTCAGAAATGTTCAAAGCAGCGGGCGTGGACGGGGCACCATCGGCCTTTGGTGGCGGCATCGGAGAGGAACAATTTTCATCATTCCTACGAGATGCACAGGCCCGCGACATCGTACGGGCAGGCGGCATTGGCCTTGCGCAATCCTTGTTTGAAGCCATGCAGGCGCGGCAAGATGCCTGAGCCGCATCCCTTGTCGATATTGCTTGAGCGCGAGCGGGCAGCGATCCTGACGGGTGCATTCGGGCAATTGTCGGAATTGGCCCCAGAAAAAGAACGTCTGTTGATTGCGCTGCCGCAACAGGGCCTTGAGACGCGGCACTTGCGGGGGATTTCAGCGGCGGTGACACGCAATCAGGTTTTGTTGGCCGCCGCGATTGAGGGCGTGCGGACGGTGAATGAGCGGATCGCGGTTTTGCGCCGCGCCCGCGAGGGGTTTGATGCCTATGATCATGCGGGCGCACGATCGCGCGTGGGGCCCGCGCAGATTGGATTTGAGCGCAAGGCATAGGACGGGTGGTTTAAACAAATTCGAAAGATTTGGGGGTTGGAAATTAGGAAGCTGTTAAGGGGCTGAGGGCAGTGTGCAGAGGCATCCAGTTGGGTGGCGCAGATCGGCTGCTTTCGCAGGTTTGCAAACGTCAGAATGGCCATCATGCCGCGCGACCTGCGGTATCCTGAAAACCTCGCGCAAAATGCGCATCCCAATAAGGACCACATCTTATGTCCAGCATTCTGACAAACAATGGCGCCATGGTGGCGCTTCAGGCCCTAAAATCGATCAACAGCGATTTGGGCAAAACCCAAGAAATGATCTCGACTGGTAAAGCGGTTGGGTCGGCCAAGGATAACTCTGCGGTTTGGGCCATCTCAAAGACGATGGAATCCGACGTTCAGGGTTTTAAAGCGATCAGCTCCTCGTTGTCGTTGGGGGAATCGACCGTATCGGTGGCCCGACAGGCCTCGGAGACAGTGACCGATCTGCTGACGCAGATGAAAGAAAAGATCGTCGCCTCGCAAGAAGAGAACGTTGATCGTGCCAAGATCCAATTGGATATTGATGCGTTGAGCGGGCAGATCACATCGGTTGTTGGGGCCGCCCAGTTTAACGGCCTGAACCTTTTGTCCAACGATGAGACGACGGCCGGGTCCGGTACGGTAAATGTTCTGTCGTCGCTTGACCGTTCGTCGACTGGTGTTGCCGCCAGCGATATTTCCGTGCGCAAGCAGGATCTTGGGACGAACCAAGGCGGGATCACCGGCACTTGGACATCGACCGTTGATGACAGCGGCCAGTTGACCGACACCCAAACCGATTCGATTGCCATCACGGCACCGACGGCGGCGGCGACGGTCTATAGTTTGGCAATCTTTGGCACCGACGCGGACGATAGCTCGTTTGCGCAGGCGGATTATCAGACCACCGCGCTCGCAGGGGCCCCTGCGGATGCAGCCGAGCTTGAGCAGATCATGTATATCAGCCGCGATGGTGACACCGCAGCCGATGTCGCGAAGGGGTTGGAGACCGCCTATAAGGTTTACGCCGCTGAAAACGGTCTTGATTCCGATGTCCTGAGTGTGACGGCCACGTCTACGGGCCTTGATGTCGCGTCTTCGGCAACAGATGCGACGGATACCATCGATGTGGGTGTCTATACAGGTGACGCTGGTGCCGGCGCAGAGGCCACAATCGGCGGCGGACTTGAGGCGCTTGATGGTATCGATGTGACCACCACCGAGGGCGCAGATGCGGCGTTGACGTCGATCGAATTTATGATCGAAACAGCCATCGACTCTGCGGCGGCCTTTGGTTCGGTACAAGGCCGGATTGAGATCCAGTCCGAGTTTGTGTCCAAGATCACCGATGCGCTTAAGTCGGGTATCGGTACGCTGGTGGACGCCAATATGGAAGAGGCCTCGGCGCGGCTTCAGGCCTTGCAGGTTCAACAGCAGCTTGGTGTTCAGTCGTTGTCGATTGCCAACCAGGCACCACAGTCGATCCTGTCACTGTTCCGGTAACGGATCTGAGGGGGGCGGCCTGATGGGCCGCCTCTTTCGCATCGCCATTTCCCCAAGCCCGCGCGGCAAAGCCGCGTGACGTTCCACTACGGTTCCGAAAGGACACATCGTGAACGCATATTACCAAGCGCAACAGGCCTATTCGTCGTCAGCGCAATCCCCTTTACGCACAGACCGATCCGCCGAGTACCAAGCCTTGAGTGAGATTATTCGCCGCCTAAATCGCGCGGCCAAGGAGGGGGGAACACAGTTCGCAGAGCTGGCGGCCGCCATCCACGACAATCGGCAACTTTGGACGATCCTCGCATCGGATGTTGCCTCGACCGACAATGCTTTGCCCGAGACCTTGAGGGCGCAAATTTTCTACCTTGCGGAATTTACCGAGCAACATTCGCGCAAAGTCCTTAAGGGCGAAGCGGATGTGAGCGTTTTGATCGAAATAAACACCGCTGTGATGCGTGGGTTAAGCGCCGCCTTTGCCGCGACGGGGGCCATGTCATGAGTGGTTTGGTGTTAAAGCTTGGGCCCAAAGAGCGGGTGTTGGTCAATGGTGCGGTGATTGAGAATGGCGATCGTCGGTCGCGGTTGTCGATCCTGACGCCTAAGGCAAATATCCTGCGCTTGCGCGACGCCATTCGGCCAACAGAGGTGCATACGCCGGTTCGGCGGGTGTGTTATATCGCGCAGTTGATCCTATCGGGAGACGCCACCGAAGAAGAGGGTGGGCAACAGTTGCTCTCGGGGATTGGCCAGTTGGGATATGCCCTGACCGATGAAGACAGCCGGATGAAGCTGGGTGATGCAAGTGACGCGGTTGAGCATGGCGATTATTACCGCGCGCTTAAGCGACTTCGGGCGTTGTTGCCGCGCGAAGAGATGCTTTTGGCAGCCGCAGCCAAGGAGGGCGCACAATGAGCTTTCAACCTGTTGTGCCCATATCCGGCCTTGCGGGGTGGCAATTTTTGCAACGCACTGCCGAGACCCAAAAAAGCGCTTTTGTAGAAGGCGTGGCCGTGACGCGGGCGACGGATGCCTTTCGCGAACGCATATCACAGGTGCGCACCGCCGAAGATCTGGTCGAAGACCGCGAGTTGTTGCAGGTGGCGTTGGGGGCCTTTGGGCTTGATGATGACATCGCCAACAAGGCGTTTATCACCCAAATCCTTGAGGGTGGAACGACGGATGATGGGGCGCTGGCCAATCGATTGGCCGACAAACGGTATCTGGCGATGACCGAAGCCTTTGGCTTTGAGGGGCAGATCCCGCGCACGCAGCTTAGTTTTTTTGCCGATGAAATTGTAGCGCGATATGAAGACAAGCAATTTCAGCTGGCTGTTGGAGAACAAGACAACGACATGCGGTTGGCGATGAACCTGCGCAGTGAGCTGAGCGATATCGTAGAGAGCACGGCATCGGATGCGGCAAAGTGGTTTGGCATTATGGGCAGCGCCCCTTTGCGGGAGGTGTTCGAAAGCGCGCTTGGGTTTCCGTCAAGCTTTGGTGCGATTGATTTGGACCAGCAGTTGGAATCGTTTCAAGAGCGGGCGCGATCGGTTTTTGGCACGGATGAGGTGGCCGATTTTCTGGAACCTGAGAATGAAGAAAAATTGATCCGATTGTTCCTTGTCCGCTCCGAGGCCGAAGCGTTTTCACAGGCATCGAATGGTTCAATTGCTCTGACGTTGTTGCAATCTTCGGTGATTTCATACGATCAGCTTTGAGAGCGGGGGGTCGCATTGGCGAGGGCTTGGCGCAAGAGGCTAAAGCTGGCGCCGACGCTGCCGGTTTTGGTGAGGGTGAGGAACCGCTCGAGGGCCTCGTGGCTGGCGATGGCCGCATCGGTGGCAGGGTCGGATCCTTCGATGTAGAGACCCGCTTGGATCATCATTTCTGCCCGGTCATAACTGCCCATCAATCGGCGGGCTTGTGAGATCATAGAGTTTTCAACATCAGTCGCGGCCTCGGGCAAGGACCGCGAGACAGACCGTAGGATATCAACCGCAGGAAAACGGCCGCGTTCGGCGATACTGCGATCAAGCACCACATGTCCATCGAGGACACCGCGCAACATATCGGCCACGGGTTCTTCCATGTCAGACCCGGCAACGAGGACGGAATAAATCGCTGTGATGTCGCCTTGCGCCCCGCAGCCCGGCCCCGCACGTTCGCATAACTGAGCAATCGCGGGTGCGGTGCTTGCCGGGAAGCCGCGCAGGGCGGTGGGCTCGCCTGCTGCGGCGGCAAGTTCGCGGTGGGCCTCGGCGAAACGTGTGACGCTGTCGATAAGGAGCAGGACCTGTTTCCCCGCGTCGCGAAAATGCTCGGCCACGGCGGTTGCGGCCCATGCGCAGCGGCGGCGTGTTTGGGGCGCGCGGTCGGATGTCGCGGCCACAACAACCGCGCGCGACATGCCCAAATCGCCCAACACATCGGTGACGAATTGACGAAGCTCGCGCCCCCTTTCGCCGACCAAACCCACGACAATCACATCGGCCCCAACACCACGAGCGAGATCACCAAGAAGGGTTGATTTGCCAACGCCGGAGCCCGCAAAAAGGCCGATGCGCTGACCCTGAACCAAGGGCAGGAGCGTATCAAAGGCCGCAATGTTGGTTTCGAGACGTGCACCCATTGGGCGCCGTGCATGCGGCGGCGGCGGCGGAATACGCAAAGCGCGCGAGGACAGCCCGGGCAAAAGCGGACGGCCATCAAGCGGTTTGCCATCCGGGTCGATGACTCGGCCAATCCAGCTGTCGTGTGGGGCAAAGACCAATTGCGGCATCAGCTGAACCGTATCTCCCATCGCCAATCCATCAGAGGGCCCGTCGGGCATCACCTGTAGGCCGTCTGTGTCCACGCGGATCACTTCGGCATCAATCACCTGATCTTGGGTGCGCAGACGGACCCTGTCGCCCAATCGAGCGGTGTGATCCAGCCCGGACACGGCAACGCGACCACCCGAGGCCCCAGTGACCTGGCCAAGCGGCGAGATCGGTCGGGCGCGATTTAACTGTTTTGTCATTCTTTCCAACAATTTGTGCGCTCCATTTCGAGAAAAATCATGTCTCTATTGAACGCCTTCTTAAGGAATCGGGGTTAAGCCTTGTTGAAGACGAAATGAGGGAGAAGCCCTGATGTACCAGTCCTTGGATATGTTCCAAACCTCGGCCGCGATGGCCCGCCATGCAGGCGCACGACAGGCCGTGGTTGCCAGCAATATGGCGAATGCCGATACGCCCGGGTATCAGGCGCGCGCCTTGCCGGCATTTCGAGAAATTTACCAATCGCAACAGGCGGGCGTGATGCGTGCCACCCGACAGGGGCATTTGGGGGGCGGTATGTTGGGCGCAAGTGGGCGCACAGATGCCGCAATGGCCGAGCCCGCACCCAATGGGAATGCAGTGTCGATTGAGCTGGAGATGGTGCGCGGGGTCGAAGCGCAGCGCGAACATAGCCGCGCGCTTGCCATTTACCGTCACGGCTTGGAGGTGATCCGCACCTCGATCGGCCGTTGAGATGACAGATTTCTCTAATGCAATGACCGTTGCCGCCAGTGGGATGCAAGCCCAGGCCGAGCGTCTGCGTTTTGTTTCAGAAAACATCGCAAACGCCGATACGCCGGGATACCGCCGCAAAACCGTGGGGTTTGAGGAAGTCGTGGCCCGCGGGGACCGGACGGGCGCGGTGCAAACCGGGCCAATGCGACTGGATCAAACCGCATATTCACAGATTTACGATCCGTCGCACCCTTTGGCCGACGAGGCGGGGTTTTTCGACGGATCAAACGTGACGCTTTTGGTTGAGATTGCCGACGCGCGCGAAGCCAGCCGCAGCTATGAGGCCAACCTCAAGATGTTTGATCAGGTGCGGCAAATGTCGTCGGCCTTGATGGATCTTTTACGCAAATAGGAGGGCATGTGCCTTGGAATTGAATACATCACTTATCGCCCGCGCCTATGCCGCCAACCGCGAGGCCACGGCCCCGCAGCCGGGGCAAACCGCGGGCCAAGCGCTTGGCACCGCTGCGGCGGATTTCGCCACAACCTTGCGCCAAAGCGAAACCGTGGCGATGGATGCTATGACGGGCCGCGCCGACCCGCACGCAATGGTGCAAGCCCTTGCGCAAACCGAACTGGCCGTGGAAACGGCAGTGACGATCCGCAACAAAGTGGTCGAGGCCTATCAAGAAATTCTGCGCATGCCGGTTTAGTGGGCATGGAGATTGGGACATTCTACGACACGTTGCGACAAGGGCTTTGGGTGGCCACATTGGTGTCGTTGCCGATCCTTGTGGTGGCCTTGGGGGCGGGTCTGATCGTTGGGCTGTTCCAAGCCCTGACCTCGGTTCAGGAAATGACCCTGACGTTTGTGCCCAAACTGGCCGCGATCCTCGCCGTTTTCTGGGCGACGATGGGATACATGACCCAAACCTTGGTCAGCTTTTTTCAGGGCACATTGGTGCCCCTTATTGCAGGGGGATGAAGATATGGAAAACGCCACCTATTCCACGATAACCCGGCAGACAGGGTTGATGCAGGAAATGCGGGCGATTGCCAACAATATCGCCAATGCATCCACCACCGGATTTCGCGCCGAAGAGGTGATATTTGCCGAACATGTCGCGGCGATTGGGCCAGATCATCCGTCTTTGTCGATGGCCACAGCAGACGTGCGGCGCACGGTCATGACGCAGGGTGCGTTGTCGCAAACCGGCGGGCCGTTCGACCTTGCGGTTGAGGGCGAGGGTTACTTTATGGTGCAAACGCCAGAGGGCGAACGCCTCACCCGCGCGGGGCATTTCACGCCCAACCAAAACGGGGATTTAGTGACCTCCGAAGGATACCCGGTTTTGGACGCGGGCGGGGCACCTGTTTTTGTGCCGACAGATGCGGGACGCGTCGCAATCTCGGCTGACGGCACCATCTCGGCGGGAGGGCAGCCGATCGGGCAAATCGGTCTTGTTGTGCCCCTAGATCCGAACGGAATGCTACGCGAGGATGGCGTGCGGTTTCGGGCCGACGGCGGTGTGGAGCCGGCCCCCAATGGCCGGATGATGCAAGGATTTCTTGAGGATTCCAATGTGAACCCGATCCTTCAAATCGGCCGCATGATCGAGGTTCAGCGGGCCTATGAGTTGGGCCAAAATTTCTTGCAGTCTGAAGACGAACGTATTCGCGGCGCGATCCGATCATTGCATAAACAATAAGCCTTAGGAACAAGGAGACCACCGATGCGCGCATTACAAATCGCAGCCGCCGGGATGACGGCCCAGCAGCTTAGGGTTGAGGTCATTGCCAACAACTTGGCGAATATGAACACGACCGGTTACAATGCCCGCCGGGCCGAATTCGCCGACCTACACTATCAACAAATGGCGCGGCCCGGATCTATTGCTGCAGCGGACGGCACGGTTTTGCCGACAGGAATTCAGCTGGGCCTTGGGGTGCGCGCCACGTCGGTGTCGCAGATGTTGCTGCAAGGCACGGTGGCCGCGACGGGCGGTGATCTTGATATGGCGATTGAAGGATCGGGATATTTTGAGGTGACCTTGCCCGACGGGCGCGCGGCCTACACGCGAGACGGCGGCCTTAAGCGAACCGGGGACGGTCTGATTGTGACATCAGATGGATTTTCGGTTGTGCCGAACATTACCATTCCCAATGACGCCCGCAGCGTTTCGATCAATGCCGAGGGTGAGGTATACGGCTATTTTAATGATCGGATTGAGCCGGAATTATTGGGTCAACTGACCTTGTCGAGTTTTACCAACCCGCGCGGCCTCGAAGCAATTGGATCGAACCTGTTCTTGGAAACACCGGCCTCAGGGCCATCGACAGTATCGACACCGGGCTTGGACGGTTTGGGGGTCTTGCGGCAAGGGTATCTTGAGGAAAGTTCGGTAGATCCCGTCAAAGAGGTGACGGATTTGATTGAGGCACAACGGGGATATGAATTGAATTCCAAAGTAATTTCTGCGGCAGATCAGATGCTTGGGTCGATGGTGCAAATCCGATGATGCGGTTTTTCATTCTGTTTGTATTGGCGGTGCCCGCGCAGGCCGAGACATTGGTTGCCGCGCGGACAATACCTGCGCAAACCATCATCGAAATGGCAGATTTGTTGGCGCGGGATATGGAGGTGCCCGGCACGATTTCTGATCCGTTGTTGTTGGTAGGGATGGAGACGCGTGTCGCCCTTTATGCCGGGCGTCCTATCCGTCTTGGTGACGTGGGCCAACCGGCCATAGTTGAGCGAAACCAGATTGTGTCGCTGATGTATGATGCCGGCGGGATCACCGTTAGTACTGATGGGCGTTCGCTTGAGAGGGCCGGTCCGGGGGAGCGCGTCCGTGTGATGAACCTGTCGTCGCGCACAACTGTGACGGCGCGGATTGGACCAGATGGGGTGGCCTATGTTTCACCCTAGGGCCTTAGTCGGGCTATGGTGCTTGGTGGTGTCGGCATGCGCGCAGGTGCAAGATATCGGTGCACCACCGCAATTTGATCCGCCAGAAAGCCGCGCAGAACACACAGCATTGATGTCGTTCGGCCAACCGCGCGGGATTGCACCAGTGATGGCACGCCCCGAGACAACTGGATCACTTTGGACAGGTGCACGCGGATCGCTTTTGGGAGATCGGCGCGCCATGCAACGGGGGGATATTCTCACTGTTGCAATCGAGATTAACGACAGCGCCGCGATCAGTAATTCGACAGATCGCAGCCGTGCAGGAAGCCAAGACGCGAATGTTGATGCGTTGTTTGGCATTGATGCGGCGATTGATCGCCGCTTGCCGGGCGGTGTGGCGATTGGGCCAGGCGTGGCGCTTGATTCCACCAGTTCGTTTTCGGGGGATGGGTCGGTGCGCCGGAATGAACAGCTTACATTGCGCGTGGCAGCGACAGTTGTCGATGTATTGCCCAATGGCGTTTTGTCGATTGAAGGATCACAGCAGGTGCGGGTGAATTCCGAGCTACGTGAGCTTTTGGTATCTGGCTACGTACGGCCCGAGGATGTGAGCCGGCAAAACGAGATAACCTATGACAACCTCGCCTCAGCCAGAATTTCTTATGGCGGGCGTGGGGTTATTTCTGATGTGCAACAACCGCGGATTGGCCAAGAGGCCGCCGAACAATTGCTTCCTTTTTAAAGGGTTTTGAGATGAAGAAGTTACTTTTGCCACTGATTTTTCTTTTGGTTGGAACCGGTGGCGGGGTTGGTGCCGCTATGTTCCTTGCCCCACCCGAAGATGCGCATGCCGCCATGGACGAGCATGGCCCTTGCGGACCTTTGCCTGAGGACCTTGCCGACCCTGAGCCTGCATCGCTGCAAGAAGAGGTGCCGATTGATCCAACCGATCCCGCCGCTGGATTTGAATATGCACGGCTGAACAATCAATTCATCATACCAGTGGTGAGCGATGCGCGCGTGGCGGCGCTTGTTGTAATGTCGCTAAGTGTCGAGGTTGTTGCCGGGGAAAAAGAATTGGTTTTTGCACATGAACCTCGCCTGAGGGATGCGCTTTTGCAGGTGATGTTTGATCACGCGAATTTAGGTGGTTTTGATGGGGTGTTCACCGCGTCGGATAATATGGGAAACCTGCGCGCGGCCCTGCGCAACGTGGCGCGGCAGGAGTTGGGGCAAAATGTAACAGATGTGTTGGTTTTGGATGTCGTTCGCCAAGAAGTGCCGGGCTAGGCATTTCTTTCGGCTCGCTTTTCTGCGATTTTACGATCCGAAATTTTAGTTTGTTCAAAGAGGTGGCCCGCGATTTGGTATTTCCCAAAGGCGCGGGTCAATTTTGTGCGCACGCGATCTTTTTCAACCAGCGTCTTGGCTAATGTGGTGTTGAGCTGTGTCACGCGGACATCGACCCAACGCTGCCAACGAAAGTCGGCACCAACCAAAGCGGCATAGTCTTGGTCGATTGATCTGTCTTGGGACCGTCGCGCGGCATTGAGCGCGGCGATTTGTTGGCGGATTTGCATTTCTTGGCGAATGAGCCGTGTCATGTGTGATTGCTCCGCGGCATAGGCGGCCTCGGTCACTTGCATCAATCGGGACATTTGATCGGACTTTTGCGTCATTGGGTTTGCATCTTTTTGCGAAGACTTTGAGCAAAGCGGATGGCCGCCGCAACGGCGCGGTAATGGTCAGGCAAGATTTGCTCTCCGATTTCAACGGTCGCATAGACATCGCGGGCGGTGGGTGGATCAGAGTGGATTGCGATAGCGTTCAGCATGGCTATTTCACGGATACGCGCCGCGATTTCATCAACCCCCTTGGCCAAGCAAATCGGCGCCTTGCCGGATCCTCGCTCCCATTTCAGGGCGACGGCGTAGTGGGTTGGGTTTACAATCACCACATCTGCATCCGGCACATCGGCGAGCATTTGGTTCATCGCGATGGTGACGGCCTTTTGACGGCGCTGCTGTTTCATCATCGGATCGCCCTCGGATTGCTTTTGCTCATCCGTCATTTCTTTGCGCGACATCCGGTGCTTGCGAAGGTGTTCTGCGCGCTGAAACAGAAAATCCATTGTGCCCAAGGCGAATGCGACAGCGATCACAATGGCAAACATGCCAAGGCAAAGCCGGGCCAATTCGACCACGATTTGCCCCGGAGCGAGCAACATGGTCCCAAGAATGCGCGGCAGTTGGATCGAAAGATAAATGCCCAAAATGATGCTGTAGATAAGCAGCTTGAGAAAGCTCTTGAAGAACTCAAACAATCCGCTGCGGCCGAATTTATTACCAAAGCCCTTGATCACAGAAATGCGCGAGAGTTTGGGGCTCAACTTGCTTGGCGCGAAAACAAGGGCGCGTTGTGAGACAACACTGAGCAGTGCAAAAATCCCGGGAAGGACCGCCCAAGGGAGAAGTGCCGCTCCGAGATCTGTCGCAAGACCCGCGCCCATCGGTGCACCGCTGGCGTTGAACATATTGGTCGAGAGAGCGGCGGCCTGATCAAGCAAGGTGACAAGAGCCGTACCCGCGCCGACAAACGCAGCCTGTCCGCCAGCCAAAAATGCGATCATCAAGCCCGCATAGGCCGAGGCCGTAATAAGATCGACAGATTTCGGGACCTCGCCTTTGGCACGCGCATCGTCGAGTTTTTTCTGTGTTGGTTCAAATTGTTTGTCTTCGTCACCGGCATCGTCACTCATGGCAGAGGGCCAAACGGTGTGACGAGCGCATCCGAGAAACGGTCGGCCCAAATGCCAAGAAGAATGGGGGCAGAAAGGGCCAACAAAGCCAGCCCGCCCGCGGTGATCGCAGGCGCGCCAACAAAGGCTACCATCAATTGCGGCATCGCGCGGTTAATCACGCCGAGGGTGATGTTGTAAATCAAGGAGGCCACAAGAAAGGGCGCGGACAAGGTAAAAGCCAAAGCAAAGCAACGGCTTATCTCGAGGAGACCAACCTGGGCAATGGTATTTGCCTCCGGGAGGGTTCCGGCGGGAACAAGTTGATAGCTATTGATCATAAAGGTGGCGAGGTGGACATGCAGGCCCATCAGCACGGCCAAGGCAAGGCCGGAGACCACGAGGATGTTGCCAATGGCGGGCAAGGGATCAATGCTGACACTGCCGCCAAAGATTTGCGACAGCGATGTTGATTGGGCGGCGATTGTCCCGGCGATTTGAAGGGCGATGACAAAAAATCGAAGGGAAAGACCAAAGAACAAACCTGCGACGATTTCCGCGCCAGCGCTGGCCAAGACCATTGTTGGGATATCGGGCAATGACCCGACGCTGGGCGCAAGGGCGGGTGCGACGATCAATGTAAAGGCAAAAGTGAGGGCCAGCTTGAGGCGCATCGGCACCGATTGTTCGCCAAACACCGGCAGGACAGCCATCATCGCCCCAATGCGCAAAGCAACCAAGAACCCAACCCAAAGAGCCGTTTGCGAAAGATCAAGAAAGGCCAAAATACCTGCGCTCATGCGGCCACCAAGCCCACAAGTGCGGGGCGGGCATCAATGCCGATTTCTTCAAACGACAGCACCGGGTTTGTCATGCCGCGCGCGGCCATTACCGTGCGCAAAAACCGTCGTCTGCGCATGGATGTGACAACGGCGGCGGTGGTTCCGGCTTCGGCGGCGGCAGTAATTTTCTCTGCGATGGCTTCCGCGAGGCGATTGAATTCATCAGGGGGGAGGGCCACGTCCACCGCGCCGCGCTCGGAAGATACTTGATAGGTGGTAAAGGTGTTTTCCCATTCTGGGGCCAATTGGATCAACGGAATGGTCCCGTCATCGCGGCGCATATCCGCGACCAATTGAAAACCAAGGCGCTGGCGCACGTGTTCGGCGACGCCTTCGGCGGTTTGATAGGTCTGGCGGCCCTCGGCAGTGGCTTCGATGATCAGGGGAAGGTTGCGTATCGAGACCCGCTCCTCAAGCAACAAGCGCAACACTGAAAGAAGCACATCGGGCGGGACTTTGTCGGGGATCAATTCGTCGAGCAGTTTGCGATTGGCGGTGGACCGGTTGGCGTCGGACAGGTTGACCATCTCGTCAAGAAGCCGCCGCATTGCTTTGTGCGACAAAAGACGCGGCAGGTTGCGCTTGATGATTTCAAGCAGATGCGTCGCCAAAACTTCTGCGGGCCAAACCGTTGTCATGCCCTCAATCACGGCGTTTTCTTGGTCTTCTGGCGCGATCCAACGGGCCGGGGCACCGTACACGGGTTCGTTTACGTCCTCGCCTGTTAACCCGCCGGTATCGGGGCCGGACAATAACGCGAGGATACGGCCGGGTTGCAAGGTGTCGCGCACCTGTTCGACCCCTTGAACCCGGACAAGATAGGTGCCGTCTGCAAGGCTGGCATTGTCTGTAAGCCGGATTTCAGGAAGGAGAACGCCAAATTGGGTGGCGATATGTGTACGCATATTGGCAATCCGGGCATCGAGGCCGGTGGCGGCATCAATGACCATTTCGACAAGATCGGGGGCAAATTCGACGTGGATTTCGTCAAGATCGAGCAGATCCCCCATTGAAGCGGCTTGCGCCTCGGGCGCGGAGGAAGGCGTTTCAAGGGCGCGCTGGGCCTGTCGATCCGCCTCGCGGGCGGCGATATAGGCACAGTATCCGAGGGTTAAAGACCCGAGGATAAAAGGCAAAAACGGCAAACCCGGCACGAGCGCAAACAGCCCCATGAGGACAGCAACGGTGGCCAATGCGGCCGGGTGTTTTCCCAACTGGCCAACGATGGCCAAATCCGTCGCCCCCGTGGCCCCGCCCCGCGCCAACAAAAGCGCCGAGGCGATTGAGATGATGACAGCGGGAATTTGGCTGACGAGCCCATCACCAACGGTGAGGATAGCGTAGGTTTCAAATGCTTGGCCCGCGGGCATTTCGTGAATGAAAATCCCAATGATCAACCCAACAATGAGGTTGAGCGCGGTTATCAAAAGCCCGGCGACCGCATCGCCTTTGACAAATTTTGAGGCACCATCCAGCGAGCCAAAGAAAGTGGTTTCGGCCTGTTCCTTTTCGCGCCGTGCCTTGGCCTCGGTGTGATCAATCGCGCCGGCGGACATATCGGCATCAATCGCCAATTGTTTGCCGGGCATAGCATCAAGCGCAAAGCGCGCGCCCACCTCGGCCATGCGGGTGGCGCCTTTGTTGATGACGATGAAATTCACAATCAAGAGCACGCAAAAAACCCCGATCCCAAGGAGCACCGAGCCGCCCATCACAAACATTGCAAACCCTTGGATAACCCCGCCGGCCGCATCTGTGCCGGTATGTCCGTCGGCGATAATGAGTTTGGTGGATGAGACATTGAGCGACAGGCGCAACATCAGCGAGGCCAAAAGGACCGTTGGGAAAGCCGAAAAATCTAACGGACGTTCGATAAAAAGGGTGACCGTGAACATCAAAATCGCAAGCGCAAACGATGTGGCCAAGCCGATATCGAGGATCCATGCAGGCATCGGTAAAATCATCATGACGATCACCGCCATAAGGGCGATTGCCAAAAGAACCGTCGGTTGGAAAATGTTGCGAAGACTGAGGGAATTCAATGGGCAAGACCTTTGCGAAGGGGCACCAATGACCCAAGTGTTTGGGCGGTGCTGCCCGGCTGGAGGAGGCCAAACGTGTTCTGGCGGGATTGCTGACGGGTTGGCTCTGAGGGATCGTTTTGCGCGGCGGCGTAAAAGGCGTCAAATCGCGCGCGATACCGCGTGGCGTAAACTTCGGTTCTGGAATGATACGTGCCTGCGGCTTGTGACCAGCTTCCCGTTTCGCGGTAAAGATCGGAAAGGAATTGTGCCGCGTATTGACCGTTAATGAGTGGGTCAAACATGGCGTCAAGCGAGGCAAAATTCTCGTGGTGCCAACGGTAGTTAATTTGAAAACATCCAACGTCAAAACTACGTTGATTGCGCGATAGAGCCTGCCTTGCAAAGGCATAGGCCTCGGTGCGTGTGTCAAACCAATGGCCCGCGCCATTTAGATTGACGGCCCATGCCCATGGTTCGGTGATACCGTTATTTGTGCGTCCGGTTTCAGTCTGGGTAATAGCTAAAAGAACGGCAAACGGTACGTTACTCGTCGCCGCGACGTCTGCGGCCGCCTGGCGGCAAATTTCGGATGGTTGGGCGGCAACAGACGTGGCCAAGGCGCATATGTGACCAATAAAGGTGGCGATCATCTTGATATGTGTCATCGCCCCCCCGCTTTTTACTATGTGGCGTGCGGTAAGGTTAGCGGCGGGAGGTGTAGATTTAGTAACCTTAAGCGTTAATTACTGTCGGGCGCCACGGTATCATCGAGTGCAAACCGGCTTAGCAGGCCATCCGCAAGATCGCGGGCTTCTTGTGCCTGATCCAACAGGTCTTGGGTATCGGCAAGCGGCGAATCCGTGCCAAGGGGCGCGGTCTGCGTTAGCAGTGCTTGGCCCGCAGAACGCAAAAGAGGGTCGTCTGACTGCCGCAACTCCTCCCAAGACCCGTCGCGCCATGCGGTCTCAAGTGAGGAAGTGGGCTCGATTTGGGGCTCGGCTTCGGATATCTGCTCCTCCGGTCGGGGGATCGGCGCCGGGGGTGTCTCTTGTTGTGATGTCTCGGAGATCGCTGCGCGTGCGCGCAATTGCAAGGCCACGCGCGCGTCAAACAGTGGGCCGGTGATTGGAGCTTGGATTAATTCAAGAGATTGTTCGGCAAATCCAAGATCAAGCAAACGTGCTGCTATCGCATGATCCGAGGAAATTGTGCCCTGTTGGGCTTGGGGGGAAAACGCAAACTCGAGAAAGGCATCGTCCGTGGCCGTTGCGGCCAACACAACCATCGCCTCCCCCCGCAATTCCTGTAGGCGTTCGGGCGGCATTGGGCCGACGTCCGCATCGAGTAAGCCCATCGCATTTTCGAACTGTCCTTGATCCAACATCAAAAGCACTTCTGCTTCGACAAGATCGGTGGCGGCGCGCGTGTCGTTGGCCTCGAAACGCATGGTTTCGGCGATCTCGAGGACAGATCCCTCAAGCGGCGTGTTTTGCGCGCGCGCCAACTCCATGAGCCGCACCATGTCCGCCGGTGCCGCGCGAGGGTTGGTTTGGACAAATGCATCAAGCTGTTCTGCCTCGGCCTCGGGGCCGTCAGTAAGCCCTGATAAATCTGCGGTGGCGCGGAGGGCTTCTGGGCCTTGTCCAGTGATCGTACGCATTGAAGCGGCGAGAATTTCTTGGGCGTTATACAATTCTCCGGCGCGCGCAAAAATCTGGGACAATTCAATCCCGAGATGACCACGCAAGGGATCGGGAAAAGCACGGGTTGCCATTAAAATGGCGCTATTTATGCCTTCGTCCGCGGTATCGAGGCGACCGCGCGCCAAGGTGAGCCACGCCTCCATCATTTCACCACACGCCCGGTACGGTAAGAGATCGGCGACAGCGACGTCATTGCCATCAACCAAATTTGCGATGAGCGAAAGATATGTCGCACGATCTGTGGGGGTGGGTAGGCGGCTTAAGGTGCGACGCGCCTCGAGGCCAAATCCATAGTAGATATAGGCCTGGGCGAGCTCAAAAATCGCTTGGGGCTGCTGCTGGCCAGCGGCGTCAATGGTGTCCAATCGCAATTGGGGGATGAGGTCGCCATACCCCCCTGCGGTGCCCCATGTATTGATGTCAAAGTTAATACCGAGAGGACAGTTTTGGGGAAGGGGTTCTTCGGCGTCCGCCAAGGCCACGCGGTCAATCCCGGTTCTAAGCAAAAAGCCGGGGCCTTGCGGGTCCGCCGCAGCAAGTGGGATGGCGACACCATCCATTGGATCGGTCATCGGAGCGATAAGAGTGCGAGCGGGATCGTCGCCTTCGGCCAGGAGCGGTGCCAAAGGGCGGGCGGGGAAATCAAAAATACCCTGTGTTGCCGCGCGAGCGAAACTCTCGAGAATGGCGCGCTCTGCTTCGGCAAGGTTTGGGTCGCGAGGCGTTTGCGCGGCAAAACGAGGGAGGGGAATTGGAAGGGTGTTGGTTGTCGAATCTGGCACGGTGAAAAGGGGCAAGTCTATCGGTGCGATAGATTGGATTGGCGTGCCTTGATTGGCCGCGTTTGAAAGCGGCGTCTCAGGCGTTTGGTCCTGCGGTATTGCCAACCGGGGGGTATCAACGGCGGGACGCGCGGTTGGCCCAAATGCCGGACGCACAGGGTTTGCGTTTGCGGTGAATATCTCTCCATTCGCCGCGGGGCCATCGATGACATCGAGCACAAGCATATCAGGTTGAAACAAGAAGACATCGAGGTGGCAGGCACAAGAAAGTGCAAGGTTTAATTGACCTGCACTCCCACTGACATCCGCTAGTCGAGATCGTGTGATTCTGTCGAAAATATCGCCAACATTGAATTCGAGTGCGGTATTTTCCAGACCCAGTTGATAGCCGGTGCTAGATTGGCGCACCTGCCAATCCGTTCCGTTTGGAATGGTTAGGACAAGCCGGGTAAAGCGATCGTGGTCGCCCGATCTTATGTCGACACTCTGCGCCTGTGCGGTGGTTCCGCCAACGAAGAGCAGGATGCGCATAAGCCACATCATGCAGCTGCCTTTGCGGCCTTGAGAGCCTCTTCCAATTCCGAAAAAGATGGCCGACATGCACCGGGCGTGTTCTGGCGGCCCACTTCGATACAAATATTGGGGGCGTGACGGTGAAGGTTGGCGACAAGAACCTCGCGGATCAATTGATGGAAATGCGCGTCCTCTTCGACCACACCCTTGAGGCGTTCAGCGAACGGTCCGACAAATCCATAGGCCAAAAACACCCCTAAGAACGTCCCAACCAAGGCACCGCCGATCAATCCGCCAAGTACCTCGGGCGGTTGGTCGATTGAGGCCATGGTTTTGATCACGCCCAAAACCGCCGCCACAATGCCCAACGCCGGAAGACCATCGGCGATCATTTGCATCGCATGGTTGGAATGCAGTGCATGGTGCAGGTTGGCTTCGATGCGTTTTTCCAACACCTCTTCCACTTGGTGTGGATCGTCATAGTTCATCGAGGCCGACCGCAACGTATCACAAATCAACGCTACAGATTCTTTGTCAGATTGGATTTTGGGGTATCGGCTGAAAATTGCGGATTCGTCGGGGCTTTCTGTATGTTCCTCCAGGGCCACAGGGTTTGAGCGTGCCACTCGGATCAATTCGAACAAAAGGCACAACATATCGGTGTAGTCTTGCGACTTCCACTTAGCCCCTTTGAAGACCTTGCCGACATCTTTTAGCGTATGCTTGAGCGCCGCACCGCTGTTTGAGATGATAAAGGCGCCTGTAGCCGCCCCCACAATCATGATGGTTTCAAATGGAAGGCTCTTGAGGATAATCCCCATTTTGCCCCCGGCCAAGAGATAGCCACCAAACACAGTGATAAATACCACGGCGATACCGATCATGCCGGTCATGCTACACTCCTCCTCACGCTAGGGTCTGTTGCGAGGAATATGGCGGCTAAACCTTAATGTTTTGCCATCAACCGGCGGTCATTCCACCGGAACACTGGCATTTCGGCCCGCTAAAACGACGCTGATCAAATGCGCGGTCTCGGGGGCGAGGTTGGTCATAATAAGAGCCGCAGCTTCGGGGGCCATCCGGCCCATAAACCCGGCGGAAAAGGCGGGCGCCATTTGCTCAAACAAGGCAGCGGCATCCTGTGGTTTCATATTTTCGTACACTGCCGTCAGGCGGCTTAGGTCGTTTTCTGCAGCAGTATCGGCAATTGCCAAGACCGCCGTCAGGGATGCCTCGGCCTGTGCCAAGGCTTCGATCTTTTCGGATATTTCTGCCTCGACCACGCGCAAGGCTTGGGTGCGATCTTCAAGTTGCAATTCCCGCGCCGCGACACGTTCTTCGCGCGCCTGCAACGCGGCAAGCAAGGACGCGGGCGTATCGTTTGGCCCGCAGGTTTCCAATTCTGCAACGGGCTGCATCATCTCTTGGGTTGCATCGACGGCAAGCGCTGCATCGGCGCCAATGGCCGCCCGGATACCCGCCGAAATTGCAAATAGCCCGACGATAAAGGGCATCGTGCGCCCGTTCTTTTGCCATTTTGGTTTCTTGCGGTTCTTCATTGCGGCGCCTCGTCACCTATTTCGTGACGGACAAAGAAAGGGTTGCTTGGCGCCAAGTTTTCCGCGGCCTCGGGAAGATCGTGCAGAGATGCCATAAGAAGCTCAAGGCGTTGCGCCGCATTTTCGGCCCGTTCATTGGCGGAGTTCAGCGACGAGACAGAGGTTTTGGCAGTCGACCGAGCCTGCGCCAGCGCTTTGGTAAGGTCATCGACTTGGGCCGAAAGAACAGCAACCGCGCCTCCGACACCTTTTTCAAGATCGGTAAACCGACGCAGCCTGCGCGACAGGATCCAACAATAAAACCCTGCCGCCATCGCCCCAGACATCAGCAATATATCAGCGATCAACGCCATATCCTGTCCTTTCTAATTTAACACAAATTCCATGATCAAAAGATCGGTAATGCGACCCTCACCGGCGACAACCTGAACCCGGCGCAGCATTTGCGAGCGCAGCCGCACCAAGGCTGTCGGATCCTCGAGGTCAACGACATCCACCGCACGCAGGTAGCTGTTTAAAACATCAATGATGCGGGGCTTGATCGCCTCAACGTCCGCAACATGCGCGGGCGTCACCTCAAGCTGTGCAGTGAACCGCAAGATGCCGTGCCCGGAGGTATTCGGCAAATTCACAACAATTGTATCGAGCGGTAAAAAGCTTGCAGGAGCAAGCTCTTGCAGCTCCTCTGCGGCCTCCTCGGTAGGCTCTTCTGCTTCGGCCTCACCGCCGCCGCCGATCATGCCCATCTGCACCGCCATAAAGCCGCCGCCAGCCCCGGCCAATGCAAGAACAAGCCCAACAATAAGCGGTTTTTTCGATTTCTTTGCGGGGGCCTCTTCGACGGGAACGGGGGGGGTCATGTGCGTGTGTGGGCTCATTTCGCTCCTCGGGTCACGGCCAGTTCGATGCGCGCG
>JALZWD010000373.1 GCA_023300365.1 Flavimaricola sp.
CAACCGCCTCTTCGATCCGCATGGTCAGGTCTTCAACCGATCCAACCGCTTGCTGTCCGGCCTCGGTGATCACATCGCCTGCCACCAAACCCTTCTCTTGTGCATCTGACCCTTCGGCAATCGCCACGATAACCAATCCCGGCTGATCCACGGGCACACCAAATTGCTCCGAAAGCTCCGGCGTCACTTCCGACAACGTCAGCCCCAAAACCTCGCTTGGCGCCTCTTCTGCTTCGGGGGCCTCACCCGCCGCCGGGAACGTCGCCTCGGCCTCTTCGCGGCGGCCCAATGTCACATCAAGCGTGATCATATTCCCATCGCGCAGCACCTCAACCGGCACCGTGGCATTCACTGGCGTATTGCCAACCATCCGCACCAACTCGCGCGTATCGGGCACATCTTTGCCATCAAACGTCAGGACAACATCCCCCGCCTCAAGCCCCGCATCGGCCGCCGGTCCGGGCGGCACATCGGTGATCATCGCGCCTCCTGTGCTGGCCAATCCGACAATCGCGTCAACCATATCGGGCGTCACATCTTGGATACGCACCCCAAGCCAACCGCGCCGGGTCTCGCCAAACTCAAGCAATTGGCCCACAACGTTTTTGACCACGGTCGACGACATCGCAAAACCGATCCCGATTGAGCCGCCATTGGGCGACAAAATCGCGGTGTTCACGCCAATCACTTCACCGCCCATATTGAACAATGGCCCGCCCGAGTTGCCTCGGTTAATCGCTGCATCCGTTTGGATATAATCGTCATAAGTGCCCTGCAATTCGCGATTGCGCGCCGAAACAATACCCGCCGAAACAGAGAAACCCTGCCCCAACGGATTGCCCATCGCCATAACCCAATCGCCAACACGGCTGCCCACGGCATCGCTATCGCCAAATTCAACAAAGCTCAGCGGTGTGTCGTATTCCACCTTAAGAACCGCAATATCGGTGTTCGGGTCGGTCCCAATCAATTCGGCGGGCAACAGCTCGCTTGGCTGTCCGTCACCGGGAAAGAACTCGATCTCAATCTCATCGGCGCCTTCAATCACGTGGTTGTTGGTCACGATGTATCCGTCTTCCGAAATCACAAACCCTGATCCCAACGCCGCCGAACGGCGTGGCGCATCCTCATCGCGGTCTTGGAAGTCGTCGAAAAATTCCTCAAACGGCGATCCTTCGGGCACCAAACCCTGCGGCCCGGCATTGCCCGCAACAACCGTCGACGTGGTGATATTGACCACCGCCGGGCTAACTTGCTGGGCCAAATCTGCAAATGTCACCGGACGTCCGGCATCGGTTAAGGAAAATGTGCCCGCCTCTTGCGCCGGCGCGGGCATCGCCTGCCCCAATGCAATCACAGAGCCAAGCGCCAAGGCACCCGCCATCTTGATGGGCCATACCATTGCATCGCTGCGGACCGCGGCGGTGGCTGCGGTGTTAACTCGATTTGTGTGCGTCACGGGGGTCGCTCCCTTTCGATTTCTCCGTCAAAGCCGCAATGGCCTCGTCCGTTCACCAAGTAATGTAAGTCACATCGCCCACAACGCAACGGTTCATCGCAAATGGTAAAGGGAGCGTGAACAAGTTTACAAAAACACGGGGTTTCTCGGGTTTTCTCTGCAACAAACGGTCACAACCGCCAATAATGGCCCGAAATAACGGCCCAAAACCCACTTCCGCCCGCCGCAGGATCGCACATTTGCGCGACAATATGCCTGCGGTGCGCCGCGTCCTGCCCCATACGGCGCCCATCACATTCCCGATCTGGCGCAGCGCACACCGCGCCCTGAAAACAAGCCGCCGCGGGCGTGCTGTCTTTGATGTGATGGCCCAACAGCTCGGCAAACCGCAAAAAACGCTTGCCTGAGACGGGCAACCACGGCTAGGCATAGGGTGTCAGGTTCGGGAGAATCCTGCGGCAGACCACCGCCGCTCGGTGCCGAAGGAGCAACCGCCCCGGTAAACTCTCAGGCAAAAGGACCGATCTGACACGCGACATCTGGAGAGGGCCCACATGGCCCGCCGAAGGGATAACGATCTCAGGCGCCCGCAATATCGGGCATGGACAGAGGGGGCATCAACACAGGCAGGCTCAGGCCGCCTTCATCAGATGCTTTGCGGCCCATGGTCGCGTCACAAACGGGGGTAAATATGTCCGAACTCGAAACGCTGGTCCTCAACGATTTGCATGCCGATCTGGGCGGCAAAATGGTTGGCTTTGCGGGATATTCGATGCCCGTGCAATATCCGATGGGCGTGATGGACGAACACAAACACACGCGCCAAAACGCCGGGTTGTTTGACGTCAGCCACATGGGCCAAGTGATCTTGCGCCCCAAAACAAGCAGCGACGCCTTGGCCCGCGCGTTTGAACGCCTCATGCCCGTCGATGTTTTGTCCCTCCCCGAGGGGCGGCAACGCTACGGCCTGTTCACCAATGACGCGGGCGGCATCATGGATGACCTGATGTTCGCCAACCGCGGCGACGATTTGTTTGTCGTGGTCAACGCCGCCTGCAAACACGCCGACATCGCCCATATGACCGCCGCATTGTCAGATGTGGCCGAGGTCGTCCCCGTCCCTGACCGCGCCTTGCTGGCCCTTCAAGGCCCAAAAGCCGCAGCAGCACTGGGCACAATCGCCAACATCGCCGACATGCGCTTTATGGACAGCACCGCCGTCAACAGCCCCTTTGGCACGCTCTGGGTCTCGCGCTCTGGCTATACTGGCGAAGACGGCTTTGAAATCAGCGTTGAAAACGCCCAAGCCCCGGCATTCGCCCGCGCGTTGCTCGACCACGCCGATGTGGCCCCCATCGGCCTTGGCGCACGCGACAGCCTCCGCCTTGAGGCGGGCTTGTGCCTTTATGGCCACGACATCACCACCGAAACATCCCCCGTCGAAGCAGGCCTCAACTGGGCCATCCAAAAATCCCGCCGCACAGGCGGCGACCGCGCAGGCGGCTTTGCTGGCGCCACACGCATCCTTGCCGAATTGACCGATGGGCCAACACGCAAACGCGTGGGCCTGTTGCCCCAAACCCGCGCCCCCATGCGCGAAGGCGTCGCGCTTTATGCGTCCGAAAGCGATGAAACCCG
>JALZWD010000374.1 GCA_023300365.1 Flavimaricola sp.
GGGATCGGAGCGGCCATCTACCTCGAAGAATTCGCGCCCAAAAACCGTTGGAGCAACCTGATCGAGGTCAACATCAACAACCTCGCCGCCGTCCCATCGGTGGTCTTTGGTCTTCTTGCCCTGTCGGTCTTCATCGGCTGGTTCGGCTTGCCGCGCTCTGCCCCATTGGTCGGCGGCATGACCCTTGCGTTGATGACAATGCCCACAATCATCATCGCCACCCGCGCAGCGCTTAAATCCGTGCCGCCCTCAATCCGCGAAGCGGCCCTTGGGCTTGGCGCCTCGCCACAACAGGCGGTGTTTGGCCATGTCCTGCCACTCGCTATGCCCGGCATCCTCACCGGGACCATCATCGGCTTGGCACAGGCACTGGGCGAAACCGCACCGTTGCTTTTGATCGGGATGAACGCATTCATCACCTCTGCCCCCGACGGGCCGATGTCCAGCGCCACCGCCCTCCCAACCCAAATCTTCATTTGGGCCGACAGCCCCGAACGCGGTTTCGCCAGCCGAACTTCCGCCGCCATTCTGGTGCTCCTCGGCTTCTTAATCACAATGAACGCGGTCGCGATTTACCTGCGCAACAAATTCGAAAGGAAGTGGTGATGACATTGGACACGATCACAAACGCCCCGACCACCGACGCCAAGATTAACGCCACCAACGTGAATGTCTTCTACGACGAAACCCAAGCCCTTCACGATGTCTCCGTCGCAATCCCCGACCGCATGGTCACGGCCTTTATCGGTCCGTCCGGCTGTGGCAAATCAACATTCCTGCGCTGCATCAACCGGATGAACGACACTATCCCGATCTGCCGGGTGTCCGGCGACATCACCCTCGACGGCCAAGACATCTACGCCCCCCACGTTGATCCTGTCCAACTGCGCGCGCAGGTTGGCATGGTGTTTCAAAAACCCAATCCCTTTCCCAAATCCATCTACGACAATGTGGCCTATGGCCCGAAAATTCACGGCATGGCCCAAAACCGCCAAGAGCTTGATGACATTGTCGAACAAGCCCTTCAAAGGGCCGCCTTGTGGGACGAGGTCAAAGACCGCCTCCACACCAGCGGCACCGGCCTTTCTGGCGGCCAGCAACAGCGCTTGTGCATCGCCCGCGCGATTGCCACGCGCCCTGAAACCTTGCTCATGGACGAACCCTGCTCCGCACTCGACCCCATCGCCACCGCGCAAATCGAAGAATTGATCCAAGACCTCTCGTCGCGGTTTTCGGTCATTATCGTTACCCATTCCATGCAACAGGCCGCGCGGGTAAGTCAGCGCACGGCCTTCTTCCACCTCGGTCATCTCGTCGAGTTTGGCAAAACCGATGATATTTTCACCCGCCCATCGGATGATCGAACAGAGGCATACATCACCGGACGGATCGGTTAGGATTTCGCTATGAACACAGATCACATTCTCAAGGCATTCGATGCCGACCTTGAAAAAATTCAAGCGCTGTTGCTGCGTATGGGCGGTTTGGTTGAAAAAGCCCTCCAAGACGCGATGACAGCCCTCGACAAAGGCGATCTTGACTTGGCGGCCAAGGTCATCGCCGACGACAAAGCCATCGACGCCCTCGAAGAACGCATCCGCCAAGACGTTGAGCGCGTCATCGCCCTGCGCGCCCCTACCGCGAGCGATCTCAGAACCGTCCTGTCGGTTTTAACCATGGCCAGCACACTCGAACGTTGCGGCGATTATGCCCGCAATGTCGCCAAACGCATCCACGTCCTCGAAGAATTCCGCTACGCCTCCAGCCTCAATAGCACGGTCAAACGCATGGCGGGCACCGTGGCCAGCATGTTAGCCGATGCGCTGGATTCTTATGTTTCGGGTGATGTCGCCAAGGCCCAAGAGGTCATCGCCCAAGACCTCGAAGTCGATCAGTTGTACAATTCCATGTTTCGCGAATTGCTCACCCACATGATGGAAGACCCGCGCACAATCGCCCCGGCCATGCACCTGCATTTCATCGCCAAAAATATCGAACGCGTCGGCGACCACGCCACCAACCTGTCCGAGCAAGCAATCTATTTGGTCACCGGCACCTTGCCCAGTGATGACCGCCCAAAACAGGATGTGACATCGGTGAATTTGTCCGGCCTGCGCGATGATTTGCGCGATGGCTAACGCACGGCCACAGATTTTGGTGATCGAGGATGAACCCGCACAACGCGATGTCATCGTCTACAACCTGAAAAAACAGGGATACGCCGTGCGAACCGCCCAAAACGGCGACCAAGCCGAGCTTGAGTTGGCCGAACTTGTCCCTGATCTGGTGCTGCTTGATTGGATGCTGCCCGGCGTCTCCGGGCTCGAACTTGCCCGCCGCATCCGCGCCCGCCCCGCCACACGCGATGTGCCTGTCATTATGCTCACCGCACGCGGCGAAGAAGAAGACGTCATTCGCGGTTTGGATGTTGGCGCCGATGATTTCATAACCAAACCCTATTCCGTCGCCGAACTGATGGCGCGGGTCCGTTCTGTGTTGCGGCGCAGCTCGTCTGGCGGCGTTGATATCTTGCAGGTCGGCGATATCGAAATGAACATCGACACCAACCGTGTCTATGTCACCGCTCAAGAGGTGCCACTTGGTCCGCTCGAGTTCAATTTACTGCGCACCCTGATGCAAAGACCCGGCCGCGTATTTGAACGCGACCAATTGTTAAACACCGTCTGGGGCCGCAACGCCGACGTAGACAGCCGAACTGTTGACGTCCACATCGCACGCCTACGCAAAGCCCTTGGCCCCACGGCTGGCGGCGAAATCCGCACGATCCGCGGCAGAGGTTATTCCCTCGGCTAAGCGCGCCCCACCAGACCCACCGTCAAAACGCTCCGAACCTGAGCGCAAAATACAAACCCAACCTAGATTCGATTCTAATTTCGCGGCAATTCCACACCGTGAAATCCCCAAAGATCGCGGCCAAAAACGTCGCAAACTAGGATACTAGCGAACGAAGAAACCCCTGTTTTAACTGGAAATAAGCGCACCGACTGAATTTTATGCTAATTTTCCGTTGACTAGTATACTAGATTACGTGTTGATTAATCCGACAATCCAAGACCTTTGGCTTGTGTGTTTCATCACCCGATGTGGGCGCCAAACAAGACGGCGCTCTCCAATTCAAGAAGCACATATTGCCCGGTCTGGATATGCCGATTGGCCCAAACCTGGGTCGACATAACCAAATGCTTGAACCTGATCTGGGAGGATAGAATGTTCAATTATTCACTAAAAGCCTTGGCCGCGACCGCCGTTTTATTGGGCAGCGTTTCAATCGCGCAAGCCCAAGTCACGCTGCGCGGGGCCAGCATGTTCGACGAAGAGCATTCCTTTACAAAAACCTTGCGTGAATTCGAACGTCTCGTTGCCGAAAACTATGACGGCGAAGTTGATTTCGACATGCGCCTGAACGGCGAATTGGGTGTCGAATCCGATTACGTCACCTACCTCAACCAAGGTGTGGCCGTCGATTACACCATCCTCGCGCCCTCCAACATGGCCGTCTTTTCCGAGAGCATTCCCTTGATGGATATGCCTTTCTTGTTCCGTGACCTTGACCACTGGAATGCAGTTTTGTCGTCTGACGCATTCGCGCCCCTCGAGGCCGACCTGCGCGAAGCGGCTGGCATCGTCATCGTGGGCTATCACGGCGGCGGTGTTCGCAACCTGGCCTCCGCCGCGCCGATCACAAACATGGAAGAGCTGACAGGCCACCGCATGCGCGTGATG
>JALZWD010000375.1 GCA_023300365.1 Flavimaricola sp.
ACCAGTTGTTTGGTTTTTGGATGGCTAGGTTCGCCAAACGAGAGGCTGTTCATCGCGGCAATTGGGCGCGCGCCCATGGTGAACACATCGCGTAGAATGCCGCCGACGCCGGTGGCGGCGCCTTGGTAGGGTTCGATATAGCTTGGGTGGTTGTGGCTTTCCATTTTGAAGACAATGCATTGGCCGTCGCCGATGTCGACGATGCCTGCGTTTTCGCCGGGGCCGCAGATGACTTGGGGGCCGCTTGTGGGCAAGGTGCGGAGCCATTTTTTGGAGGATTTATACGAGCAATGTTCGTTCCACATCGCAGAGAAAATGCCCATTTCGGTGTAATTGGGCGCGCGGCCAAGGATGGTGTTCACCTCGGCCCATTCATCGGGGGTGAAACCGTGGGCGGCGATGACCTCGTCTGTGATAATTGGATCTTGCATTGTGGTCCCCCGTCATTTGGCTTGGCTTTTAGGTGAGGGAGACGGCGAGGGAAAGGGGCGATGGCACGCAGCGGCGTTGAAAAAGACTTTGGCGGTTTTTGGCCATTGGGGGTTTTGAATTAACTTTTTGGTCACAATTGGGCGGCAAATTGCTATCAAAATAGTTCAGGGATCCAAGGAGGAATTGATGCCGTGGAACTTTCACGTGACCAAACGCTATACCGCGCACGATCGCGACGCGGATGTGACATTGCGCGAGTGGACCGATTTTGTCGAAAAAGACCCCGACTTGATATTGGTGCCGTCCTTATATGCCACGAGTAAAGTGACGCCGATGACGGCCGCGTTGTGGTTTGGGCATCCCGATGGGCATGGGCCAATCGCGTTTGAATTACTTGCGGGGAACATCACCGTGGCGCGGCCCGATGCGGCGACCTTGGGCAAGCTGAATGATATGGCCGGACATTTGGGGGGGCATGTCGAGGACGACGATGGAGGATGGTATGATACCAGCGGCCACTTCCTTGGACATTTGGCGGCAGGATAACCGTCAGACTAAATTTTAGGCAAAAAAAAGCCGGGCACAGGGCCCGGCGTAGTCCAACAGGGAGGTGAAGGCTTTCTGCTGGTAAGCTTCTGTCGCCTTCGATACTGAAAATAGTGACCACCTATTAGGCAATCAAGAAAAAAGGCACTTTGATTGCGCATTCCCGTTATGCATTTTTGACATAGCTTAAAAATTATGCTTGCAGCAGGCGGGGTTATTTAATTTTTGATCACTGGAGTGTTGCCTTCAGGCCTCAGCTTGTTCGCGCAAGGTTCGGCGATGCGCGATGATTTCGTCTTGGACAAAGTCGCGGAATGCGGCGATGCGCTTGGAGGATCGCAGCTCTTCTGGGTAGGCCAAGAACACGGGTACGACGGCGGAGGTCATGTCGGGCATGACGCGCACCAGGTCTGGGAAGCCTTCGGTGACGTAGTTTGGCAAAACCCCAATCCCGAGGTTATTGAGCACGCCCTGCAGCACGCCGAAATAGTTGTTCACGGTCAGAAGGCTTGGGATTTCGAAGGTCATCAGCTCTTGGACCAATGTGCCGCCTGCGGCCACTTGGGGTGTTGAGGGGCTTTGGCAAATCAGACGGTGTTTTGAGATATCGGACATTTCGTTCATCTCGCCTTGTTCGGCAAGATATTCGCGCGTTGCATAAAGCTGCATCTCAATCGTCATCAGCTTTTTGCGGATCAAGTCGGCTTGGGATGGCTCTTTCATCCGGATGGCTACGTCGGCCTCGCGCATGGGCAGGTCCAGCACGCGTTCTTCGAGCATCAGATCAATCTTAAGCTCGGGGTATTTTTCATAAAGCTTTGGAAGGCGAGGCGCGACCCAAAGTGTTCCAAATCCGATGGTTGTGGTGACGCGGAGTTCGCCAAACACCTCTTCTTCGCTATCGCGGATACGGGCGGAGGCGCTCTCTAGGCGCTTGTTCATCGATTTGGTGGCATCGAACAGCAGCTCGCCTTGTTCGGTAAGGATCAGGCCGCGGGCATGACGGTGGAACAAGGTGGTGTTGAGCGATTCTTCCAAGGCGCGGATTTGGCGCGAGACGGCCGATTGCGACAAATGCAAACGTTCGCCCGCGTGTGTCAGGCTTCCGGCATCGGCGACGGCGTGGAAAATCCGTAGTTTGTCCCAATCCATCATCTGCCCCGCCTTGTGATTTTGTTTGACCTGCACCTTAATCGGTGTGGTTGTATTATTGCAAACAGTCGTGAATTTTTTTCATTAGGTAGGTCAGGCTTTTTGACCTATTGTGATTAAAAACGCCATGAGAGGACCCTGTGCTATGACCCGCCAAGACGTTTCCCTGCATGATAAATATGACCTGAGCAAACGGCATGTTTTGTTGAATGGCACGCAGGCGCTTGTCCGCTTGATGATGATGCAGCGTGCGCGGGATGTGGCCGCGGGGCTTGATACGGCCGGGTATGTGACGGGATATCGCGGCTCGCCTTTGGGGGCCGTGGACATGCAGATGCAGCGGGCGGGCAAGGAATTGGACGCAGCGCAGGTGACGTTTCAGCCGGGATTGAATGAGGATTTGGCGGCGACGGCGATGTGGGGCACGCAGCAGGCCGAAATGCGCGGCGAGGGGAAATACGACGGTGTATTCGGGCTTTGGTACGGCAAAGGGCCGGGGGTTGATCGGTCTGGCGATGTGATGCGGCATGCGAATTTTGCGGGCACCAGTCCGCATGGCGGCGTGATTATGGCCATGGGCGACGACCATACGGGCGAAAGCAGCACGACTTGCCATCAAAGCGATTGGGCGATGATGGATGCCTATATGCCGGTTGTCTCGCCCGCTGGCGTGCAAGAAATTTTGGATTATGGGCAATACGCCTGGGCGTTGTCGCGGTTTGCCGGAGTTTGGGTGGGCCTGAAGACGATGAAAGATAC
>JALZWD010000376.1 GCA_023300365.1 Flavimaricola sp.
GGTTGGGCCGCACCCAAGCGCTGCCGACCTCGCTTTTCTTTGACAACGCAGCGGTTGACTCCTGTCACGGATATGCGCACTTCGAATGAAGTAAAAGTGCACAAGAAGTGAGGCCAAATCCGATGTCCATTCCCCAATCCGGTGGCGGCACCATTGAGCGTTATGAACAAATGGCCGAATTGCTCGAGGCGGGCTGCAAGCCCAAGCAGGATTGGCGCATCGGCACCGAACACGAGAAATTCGGCTTTTGCCAAGATAGCCTACAGCCGTTGCCCTACGAGGGCGCGCGGTCCATCAATGCGGTTTTATCAGGTTTGCGTGACAGGTTCGGCTGGGCCCCGGTTGAGGAGGGTGGCAAGCTGATTGGCCTGACCAAAGAGGGGGCCAACGTCAGTCTTGAGCCGGGCGGTGCCCTCGAGCTTTCTGGCGCCCCTCTTGAGACGATCCACCAAACCTGTGACGAGGTGAACGTCCACCTTGAGGAAGTTAAATCCGTTTCAGACGAGATCGGGGTTAAGTTTATCGGCCTTGGTGCGGCACCTGAATGGTCGCACGAACAGATGCCGTTGATGCCCAAAGGGCGCTATACCTTGATGAACAATTATATGGAAAAGGTTGGCACGATGGGCACGGCGATGATGCGCCGCACCTGTACCGTGCAGGTCAATCTTGATTTCGGCTCCGAGGCCGACATGGTGCAAAAAATGCGCGTGTCCTTGGCGCTTCAGCCCGTGGCCACAGCCCTTTTTGCCAATTCGCCGTTCTTTGAGGGCAAGCTCAATGGCCACAAAAGCTGGCGCAGCCGGATTTGGCGGGATCTTGATGCCGATCGCACGGGCATGTTGCCGTTTGTGTTCGAAGATGGGTTTGGGTTTGAGGCCTGGACAGAATGGGTGCTCGATGTGCCGATGTATTTTGTCTACCGCGATGGCAAATATATCGACGCGCTTGGGATGTCGTTTCGCGATTTCCTCAAAGGGGAATTGCCCGCTTTGCCCGGCGAGAAGCCAAAGCTTAGCGATTGGGCCGACCATCTCACAACCGTCTTTCCCGAGGCGCGGGTGAAGCAATATATCGAAATGCGCGGCGCCGATGGCGGGCCGTGGCGCAGGCTTTGTGCCTTGCCCGCGTTTTGGGTGGGGCTGATGTATGATCAAACCGCCCTCGATGCGGCATGGGATTTGGTCAAAGGTTGGGATGCAGACACCCGCGAAGCATTGCGTGTCGCGGCCTCGGTTGACGGGCTTCAGGCGCAGGTCGGCGGGATCAAAATGCACGACCTTGCGCGCGAGGTTGTGGCGATTTCGCAAGCGGGCCTTGCCGCACGCGCACGCCCCGGTGCGGGTGGCTTGGTGCCTGACGAGACGCATTTCCTTAATGCCGTGAACGAAACTCTCGAAAGCGGCAAAACGCCAGCGGATGAGTTGCTTGAGAAATACCACGGCGAATGGGCCGGCGATTTAAAACGCATCTATGCGGCGTATAGCTACTGATCCAAAGGACGCCCTTCGGGCGACAGTATCTATGGTGTTTGGTGCCTCATCGCAGGGCTTTCGGCCCCGGGTTTTGGGGTTTGATTGAGTATTTTTGGCAAGATGAGACGACAAGGTGGTGCTTGATTGGGCCGCCGCATGTGGGGCTGCGGCCCTATTTTGCGCCGATCTTGGGTTCGGTGCCATCGCGCAGGCGGCGGATGTTTTCCCAGTGGCGCAGATAGATCAGCATCGCGAGGATCAGGCACAAGACCATGGCTTGGCCATAGTGCACCAGCATGGCCCAAAACGGCGAGAGCCCCGCTGACATGAGGGCCGCCATTGATGACATCCGCATCACAAACGCCACCACCAACCATGCCGCACAAGCAACCAAGCCAAGCCAGAGGTTAAGCGCCAGCATAATGCCCAAGAATGTCGCCACACCTTTGCCGCCCTTAAACCCCAGCCAGATCGGGAAACAATGGCCCAAAAAGGCCGCAAGCGCCGCGACCTGTACCGCATCCTCGGCGGCAAAAAGGCGGACAATCAAGACCGCCACCGCGCCTTTGCCCGCATCAAGCAACAGCGTGGCAAGGGCAGCACCCTTTGATCCGGTGCGCAAGACATTGGTGCTACCGATGTTGCCCGAGCCGATATCGCGGACATCGCCAAGGCCCATGGCACGTGTCACGATCAGGCCAAAGGGGACCGATCCAAGCACATAGCCCAATGCCGCCCAGATCAGCAGCATTAGGAGTGGCGTTTCTATCAATGGCATGTGTTTTATCCTCCGGCCACGCGCGTTCCCGCGACCCATGTGCCCAAGACGCGGCCTTGCATTCGTGCGCCATCAAATGGGGTGTTGCGGGATTTTGAGGCCAGTTTCGTGCGGTCCATCACAAACGGCGCACCGACATCAAATAAAACCAGATCCGCCGGGGCACCATGCTCAAGACGACCGCAGGGCAGGCCCAAACGGTTGGCGGGGTTAAGCGACAGAGCCCGCCACAACACGGCCAATGGCACCGTGCCGTCATGATAAATGCGCAAGGCTGCGGGCAACAATGTCTCAAGGCCCACCGCCCCTGACGCGGCTTCTTCAAACGGCAGGCGTTTGCTTTCTTCGTCTTGTGGGGTGTGCATTGAGCAGATGATATCAATCAGACCACTGGCGACGGCTTGGGCCACGGCGATCCGGTCTTCTTCGGCGCGCAGGGGCGGCTTGAGTTTGAAAAACGTGCGGTAATCGGCCACGTCCAATTCGTTGTGGGTAAGGTGGTGGATGCCCACACCGGCGGTGATATCAAGGCCATTGGCCTTGGCACGGGCCAGTGCAGGCAGGGCGCGTGCGGTGGTGATTTGGTCGGCGTGATAGCGTGCGCCTGTCATCTCCAACAGGGCGATATCGCGATCAAGCGCCATGCGCTCGGCCATCGGCGACACACCGGGCAATCCGCGCAGCGAGGCAAATTTGCCCGAGGTCACCGCCGCACCGTTTGACAACACCGGCTCTTGCACGTGGCCAATCACAAGTGCGCCCAAGGCGCGGGCATAGGTCAGCGCACGGGAAAACACTTTGGTATCGGTGATCACCCGGTCACAATCGGAAAATGCCACTGCGCCAGCATCCTGCAAAAACCCGATCTCGGTCATCTCGCGCCCATCGCGGCCCTTGGTCAGGGCGGCCATTGGCAACACATGCACCGGGCTGTCGACCGCCGCGCGCCGGGCGACAAATTCAAGCACCTCGGGGGTGTCGATTGCGGGCGATGTATCGGGGCGTGTGGCAATCGTGGTCACCCCGCCCTTGGCCGCAGCACGACCCGCCGAGGCAAAGCTCTCTTTATGCCGCTCGCCGGGCTCGGATACCTTAACACCAATATCGACAATACCGGGGGCAAGGTGCTTGCCGCCACAATCGACAACTTCGGCCCCCTTGGGGGCGGGGCCATCGGCAATCACACCGTCCACCACAAGCAAATCACCCAAGGCAATCGTTCCGGCCTCTGGGTCAACCAGCTGTGCGTTGGTAAAATGGATGCTGCTCATGTCTGCCTCTTGCGGGTTCCGCCTTCTCTATCTTGGCAAGGGGCGTTGGGGC
>JALZWD010000377.1 GCA_023300365.1 Flavimaricola sp.
ATCACCATGGGCAATATTCTGGCGATCACGCCCGAGGATACGCTGCAATTGGCGCTGATCGGGTTTGTGACGCTTACGGTTCTGCTGGCCAAATGGAAGGACCTGATGGTCACCTTCTTTGATGAAAACCACGCGCGCTCCATCGGACTGCGGCCAGACCTTCTCAAGGCGGTGTTCTTTGTGCTGCTCTCGGCAAGCGTGGTGGCGGCGATGCAGACCGTGGGGGCGTTCCTCGTTATCGCGATGGTCGTCACACCGGGGGCCACGGCGTACTTGCTGTGTGATCGTTTTCCGCGGTTGATCATGACCAGCGTTTTTATTGGGGCCGTCACCTCCTTTGTCGGGGCCTACGCTAGCTATTTCCTCGACGGGGCGACGGGCGCGATAATCGTGACATTGCAAACCATCGTCTTCCTGCTCGCCTTTGTATTCGCGCCGGTTCACGGGATGCGGGCGGCGCGGCGGCGTGCGGCGGAGGCGTTGTTATGACGTGGGATATGCCGTTCCTGTTCGGGTTCATGCAGAATGCGTTTTTGATCGGCGCGATTATTGCGGTGCCCTGCGCGTTGCTGTCGTGTTTCCTTGTTCTCAAGGGATGGGCGTTGATGGGGGATGCGGTCAGTCATGCGGTGTTGCCGGGTGTTGTCCTCGCTTGGATCGCGGGCATTCCGCTGTTGATCGGGGCGTTCGTGTCGGGGATGGTCTGTGCGCTGGCGACGGGGTTCTTGTCCGAGAACAGCCGTGTGAAGCCTGATACTGTGATGGGCGTGGTTTTCTCGGGCATGTTTGCGGTGGGGATCATTCTTTATACGTCGGTCGATACCAACGAGCATCTCGATCATATTTTGTACGGCAATATGTTGGGCGTGGGGGCGGCGGATCTTTGGACGGCGGGGAGCATTGCGGTGGTGGTGACGATCCTTTTGCTGGCGAAGTGGCGGGATCTTCTTTTGCATGCTTTTGATCCGGCGCAGGCGCAGGCGGCGGGGTTGGCTGTGAATGTGCTGCATTATGGATTGCTGACGATCTTGTCGCTTACGATTGTGGCGACCTTGTCGAGCGTCGGGTTGGTTCTGGCGATCGCGCTTTTGATCACGCCGGGGGCGATTGGGTTCCTGCTGACCCGTCGTTTTGGGTGGATGATGATCGTGGCTGTGATCGTCTGCGAAGTGGCGATTTTTGGGGGTGTTTATCTGTCGTTCTGGATCGATTCTGCACCCGCTCCGACAGTGGTTTTGATCCTGACGGTCGTGTTTATCGCGGCCTTTTCGCGCCGCCTTATTTTGACACGCCGCGCAGGCATAATTTAGTGTCCAAGCTTGGCAGAATTTTATCTCTTTGAAATCGCCCGACAAAAGAGTTAACGAGTTCTGCGACTATTTATCTCTCAGGAAAATGACACGATGATTTGTCATGATCGTAAATGCATTTTTATTCATATTCAGCGCTGTGCGGGAACATCTGTTGAGTATTGGCTTTATGGTGATGATTGGTGGCGTACCAATCCCGATAGCAAGCATCTGACCGCCCGGCAGGCGCGCAGCCGATATGCCGAGTACTGGGACGAGTATTTTACCTTTTCAATTGTCCGCGAACCTGTGGGGCGGATGATGTCGTGCTTGAAGTATGACGAGCATTTTGGCCTGTCGCGGAAAAGAAATGGCGATGTGAATTTTGATGGGTATCACGCCCTTTTTGGCGCCGATGTGATCGTCGAATTTGACCACCGGTTCTATACCCCGAATGATGTGCACCACGACGGGCACAAGCCCGGCCAAATCTATGGCAATATTCTTGATACGCCTGTTGATTTTGTGGCCCGGTTTGAAAATCTTGCCACGGATATGGCACGGGTTCAGCACCAATTGGGTGAGGAGAAACCGTTCAATATGCACAAAGAAAAATCAACCGAGACCGCCAAAGTCACGCCCGCAACGCGGCGCGTGATTGAGACGCTTTACGCCGAAGATATCGCGCTTTTTGATCTTGGTTAGGGGTGCTCCAACGTCTCTCTTGGCAAGATATTTGCCCATCAATACATTTTGAATGAGACGGTTTCTTAAGAGCGTGTAAAATGCTGCAAGCCAATCACGAATCAACTCTTGGCTAGGAGGAGACTGCTATGTGTCGTTGGGCCGCGTATTTGGGAGAGCCGACATTTTTGTCGGAGATCGTAACCTCGCCTGCGCATTCGTTGATCCAACAGGCGCAGTCGGCGCGAGAAGGCGTTACCGAAACCAATGCGGATGGGTTTGGTTTGGCATGGTACGACAAGCGCGCCGAGCCGGGTGTTTATAAAGATGTGAACCCCGCATGGGCCGATGCCAATCTTTTGTCTGTCGCAAATCAGGTGTCGTCGGGTTTGTTTTTGGCGCATGTGCGGGCATCGACCGGAACGGCAACAAGCCGGGATAATTGCCACCCGTTCACCTGTGGCAAGATGTCGTTCATGCACAATGGTGTGGTGGGCGGATTTGATGCGATGCGAAAATCAGCGGATATGATGATACCCGATGAATTGTTCGCACTGAGGCGCGGATCAACCGACAGTGAATCGGTATTCCTTGTTGCTATGGGGCATGGCCTTGAGGACGATCCCAAGGCCGCATTGGAATATGCCGTTGGGCATTTTGAAAAAATGTCCAAAGAGAAAGGCCGTGCGCCGCATATTCGCATGACGGCGGCAGTGTCGGACGGCGAACG
>JALZWD010000378.1 GCA_023300365.1 Flavimaricola sp.
CCCGCACGGATCATCGCTTGGGTCGATCCTTTGCCATTGGTGCCCGCAAGGTGAATAACCGACGGAAGTTTATCTTGCGGATCACCCACCGCTTTGAGCAGCCGCCAAACGCGGTCCAGCGTCAGGTCAATCACCTTGGGATGCAGCGCCATCATACGCTCAAGAATGGTATCCGACCTTTGGGTCATGCGGTTATCCTTTGGGTACGCAGCAGCCACAGAATGCTCAAGCCCGCCGCAATATCGAGGCCTCCACAAAAGGCGGGCCACCAGACCGGTCCGGGATGACCTGTGAAGAAGGTAACAAGATCAAAGACACCATGCGCAATAATGCCCAGTGCCAACACCCCAAGCCCACGATGAAATCCAACCGTCGCCAGAAAGGAAAACCCCAGAAAAATAGCAATATGAACCCCGACCATCAGGCCAGAAACGCCGTCCATCACTGCAAAGACAGGATAGAAAAACGCAATCGCGCAAAGCAGGATCGCGGCGCCTGAACGCTCGGCGAGCATCTGAGACATCCACATTGCCCAAACCGTCCCAAAGCCAAGCAGGGCTCCGACCACGCCAGGCACAAAAATCATTCGGCGTCAGGCTCAGCAGCCGCGTCGACTTCAGGTGTGGCAGGCGCAGGCAAATCACCGGCCACCGCAGGATTAAGCCCCATCAACATCCGCGTAATCGTAATCAACTCGTTTCGCATCTCACGGCGCGGCGTTACACGATCCAACATCCCGTGGTCCAAAAGGTATTCCGCCCGCTGAAACCCTTCAGGGAGCTTTTCGCGGATCGTCTGCTCAATCACGCGGGGGCCCGCAAAACAGATCAACGCACCGGGCTCTGCAATATGCACATCCCCCAGCATCGCATAAGACGCCGTAACTCCGCCCGTCGTTGGGTGCGTCAGAACCACAATGTAAGGGAGACCCGCCTCTTTGAGCATTTCTACCGCCACGGTGGTGCGTGGCATCTGCATGAGGGAAAGGATCCCCTCTTGCATCCGCGCGCCGCCAGCCGCTGAAAACAAGATCAACGGACGCTTAAGCTTCACTGCCCGTTCGGCCGCCGCAATGATCGCGTTGCCAACATACATCCCCATCGACCCGGCCATAAAACTAAAGTCCTGACAGGCTGCGATAACAGGCGTGCGCCCGATCTCGCCTTCACCGACTAACATCGCCTCGACCTCGCCGATATTCTTGCGCGCATCGCGCATCCGGTCGGTATATTTTTTCTGGTCGCGAAATTGCAAAGGGTCCGCAATCGGTTCAGGAACCTCAACGTCGGCATAGATACCGCCATCAAACAATTTATCAAAACGCGCGCGCGGCGTGATCACCATGTGGTGGTCGCAGTTGGTACAGACATGCAAGCTTTCGGCCAACTCGCGGTGAAACAGCATCGTGCCGCATTCATCGCATTTGGTCCAAAGGTTCTCTGGCACTTCGCGCCGCGAAAAGATCGAGTTGATCCGAGGGCGAACGTAGTTGTTGATCCAATTCATGTGCGGCGCCGTTATCCTAGGTACATCGCGTTTGAAATAGTCGCCCAATGCGCTGAATGCAATTGGTGACAGATGGCCTTGCGCCTTGTCACCCATGCCCACGCCAATTAGACCGGACAAAACAGATTTTTCGCCAGAATTTTCGGAGGCCCCGATGCTCAAGAACAAGATCGACAAGACCAACCTGCCAAGCCGTCACGTCACCGAGGGGCCCGCACGTGCGCCGCATCGCTCCTACTATTACGCGATGGGCATGTCCGAAGAAGACATCGCACAGCCGCTGGTCGGCGTGGCGACCTGTTGGAACGAAGCCGCCCCATGCAACATCGCCCTAAATCGCCAAGCCCAATCCGCCAAAATGGGTGTGAAACAGGCCAATGGCTCTCCGCGCGAATTTACCACCATCACCGTCACCGACGGCATCGCCATGGGCCACGAAGGCATGCGTTCCTCCCTCGCCTCTCGCGAAGCGATTGCCGACACCGTTGAGCTGACAATGCGCGGCCACTGCTATGACGCCCTCGTGGGCCTCGCGGGATGCGATAAATCTCTGCCCGGCATGATGATGGCGATGATCCGCCTCAACACGCCGTCGGTCTTTATCTATGGCGGCTCAATCCTGCCGGGCAAGGTGCCCGCGGGCGCCAATGTCCCCGAAGATTTCGCCAGCCGTGACCTAACCGTCCAAGACATGTTCGAAGCAGTTGGCCGCCACCAAAACGGAACTCTATCCGACGAAGCGCTCGAAATCCTCGAACGCGTCGCCTGCCCATCCGCGGGTGCCTGTGGTGGCCAGTTCACCGCCAACACTATGGCTTGCGTCTCCGAGGCCGTGGGTCTTGCCTTGCTCAATTCTTCCGGCGCCCCTGCCCCCTACGAAAGCCGCGACCAATACGGCATCGCGTCCGGCATCGCAGTCATGAACCTTGTCGAGAAGAACATCCGCGCCCGTGACATCGTCACACGCCAAAGCCTTGAAAACGCGGCACGCGTGGTGGCTTGCACGGGCGGATCGACCAACGCGGGGCTGCACTTGCCCGCAATGGCACATGAAGCAGGCATCGACTTCGACCTATTCGACGTCTGTGAAATCTTCAAAGAAACCCCCTATTTCGTCGATCTCAAGCCCGGTGGCCAATACGTCGCAAAAGACCTCTACGAGGCCGGCGGCGTACCAGTCGTGATGAAAGAACTCCGCAAAGCGGGTCTGCTACATGAGGATTGCATCACCGCCAGCGGCTATTCCCTTGGCGAAGAGCTTGATAAAATCAAAGGCGAGGCTGATGGCCGCGTGATTTATCACATCGACGCGCCGATCACACCGACGGGTGGTGTTGTTGGCCTCAAAGGCAATCTTGCGCCCGAAGGCGGCATCGTGAAGGTCGCAGGCATCCCGACCCAAGAACAAAGCTTCACCGGCCCTGCGCGCGTGTTCGAAAGCGAAGAAGAGGCCTTTGCCGCTGTTAAGGCGCGCGGCTACGAACTTGGCGAAGTGCTTGTTATCCGGAACGAAGGCCCGTCCGGCGGCCCCGGCATGCGCGAAATGCTCGCCACCACAGCCGCGCTGTCCGGCCAGGGTGTCGATAAAAAAGTGGCCCTGATCACAGATGGACGTTTTTCTGGCGCGACACGCGGCTTTTGTGTGGGTCACGTGGGCCCCGAAGCGGCGCACGGCGGACCGATTGCCCTCCTCAAGGACGGCGATATGATCACCATCAATGCGGTCACTGGTGAATTATCCGTCGATTTGACAGACGCGGAATTGGCCGACCGTCATGCAAAATGGGCCGGTCCAAAAGAGACCATCTATGCGTCCGGCGCCCTTTGGAAATTCGCCAAATTGGTGGGCGGCGCACGCTTGGGGGCGGTCACACACCCCGGCGCCAAAGCCGAAAAACATATCTACATGGACCTCTAGGCAATGCTGCGCTGCTTGCGCCCATTGGCCGCTTTTATCGGTTTAGCCGCCTGCGTCAGTTTTGGCGCAGGCGGCGTGCAAAGCCTTGCGTTGTCGGGTGGCGCAATCACTGCCAAAGGGCCTGAGGGATATTGCATAAATGTCTCCGAAAGTCGCCCACTGACTGGCTTTGCGGCATTGGTCAGATGCCCGTCTCCCACTCAAAATCCTGATGCGACCGCTGTCACAGGGCTAATCACAATCCAAGTTGGCGGCAGAAATTCGGCCACCGTCACCGGATCAGAGGATGAATTGGCCCGCCTTCTAGGGTCGCGAGCCGGGGCCACATTGTTGGCGGGCAATGGTGATCCCAATACCGTCATTAGGGATAGCGTCGCAATTGAGGGGGATGTGGTGTTCGTTCATTTCACCGACACCGCCACCTCCGTCGTCGATGGTCTAGAACAAGAGGAATGGCGGGCGTTCCTTGATCTGCGTGGTCGGCTGATCACGGTTGGAGTGCGTGGCTTTGCAACGACCCCCCTAAGCCGCACCGACGGCCTCCAGCTACTCTCCCGTGCGGTCAATTCCTTGCGAAATGCAAATAATTTGGACACAGTGATAGAAACAGACGGTTAATTGTTTCAATTGTCGCAACAATTTGGCAAAGGTTAACGTAGCACTGACACCTCCTACGCCATTGTGGTGTGGACAAAAGCCAAGATATGAATGCTGTGATAGGTTCTCGCCTCATTGAAACTTTGCTTCACCGCCGTAATTTGCGCCGGTGGCAATCCTCTGCCTCAGAAGCTGCTTCGGCGGAGCTGGGTGCTTTGCGGCGTGATCGTTTTCATGCACGGCAGTTGCGCACCAAATTGGATGAAATGCTCAGTGTGGCCGAAAGTCGCTTGGCGATGCCAAGGATCGGCTCGAACGCGTTTCCACAGCCGGGGGGGACGGATTGGGCATGGCGGCCCAATTTGTGGCGCGGACCGCTTTCGCGCAAGGGGATGGCGGGTGTTGAGACCAAGCAAATGGTTGGCGATGAGGTCACTATTTTTCATGACTGCAAGATCAGCGAGCTGACACTGCGGCAGCTGCGCAATCAGCGGGAGGAAGATCTCGCGCCTTTCGCGCTGCGGATGGACGTGTTTCGATTTGATGGCAGTTTCCTGTCCGTCGTCGTCGACCTTCCAGACGAGGCTTGCTTGACGTTGCGGCGCAAGCATTTGGTGCGGTTGGATATGCTGGTGGAGTTGGAAAAGCCGCTGGAAATTTTCGCGCGGCTCAATATCAGGCACGGGCCAAATACCGAGCAAATCGTGCGTGAGATGCCGCTCAACGAAAAGGACGTCTTTGTGGAATTTGATCTTGCCTACACCAAGCTGAATGAAAAGCGGGTTGAGCGGATGTGGGTGGACCTTATTTTTGAGGACCCGGAGATGAACCAGATTACGCTCAGAGATGTTACTTTCGCGCGCTATCCGAGGGCGGAGCTTTGAGGAGTGAGGCGCAAATCGGAGCGATGACGCTGACCAAGGAAAGCCTGCGCGATGGGGTTTGGACGGGATTATTGACGTCGACAGGGTCGAGCGAGGATTTGCCGGCGTTGGAGGCCCTTCATTTGGATCAGCCGATTGCGGGGCTTGAGATTGAGGCAGCCTCGGATGGTGGGGTTTGGCGGGTGCATTTTCCGATCCCTGCGGAGTTGATCTCGGATGGGGTGCAGACCTTTGTGATTGCCGAGCAAAATACCGGCGAGAGATTGGCGAGTTTTGCCTTGCTGGCGGGGGATGCTTTGGCGGAGGATATTCGGGCGGAAGTGGACCTTTTGCGGGCCGAGTTGGATATGCTCAAACGGGCCTTGCGGCGGCATTGTTTGGAGACGATGTAGAGTGTCCAAGGTTGGACACACCATCAAGCCATTGAAACCAAACAACAATCCAAAATTTAACCCTTTGGCAATATTACCCTAGCACCGCCTTAGTCACACCAGAATGTCCGTGCACAGTGGCCCCAACACAATGTTGGAATTGCCTGTGATTATGCGACTGCTGCCTGCCCTTATGCCTGCCCTTATTTTGTCTTTTGTCTGCTC
>JALZWD010000379.1 GCA_023300365.1 Flavimaricola sp.
ATGATGTGTTTGTCGACTTTGGCGTTGATGCGGGCGTTGCGTCAGTTGGGGTATGACGCCGAACGTATGGGCGATGCGTTTCTCAATGATGGTGATGGACGTCGTTATGCGGTTCTTGAGATGTCCGCTGCACGTCAAACAGCGTTTGTACCGACTGCGACACATCGTCCACAGCCGCAACCGTTGCACGCACCGTCAAAAGTATAACCATGCGTATTGTAACGAGTAGTAGGTCAGCGGTGTTTGCGATGAAAAGAAGGACGGGAGGCCATCAGATGTCTCCCGCCCAGTTTTTTATTCGAACTTTTCCACGCTTCTATACACAAACGTTAGCGCGAAAATGTGCTTATCCGAAGACGCGCTTGAAGATCGTGTCGACGTGTTTGGTGTGGTAGCCGATATCGAATTTCTCTTTGATCTCGTCCGCTGACAAGGCCGCCAGAACGTCCGAATCACCAAGCAATTCGGTCTGGAAGTCTTTGCCTTGTTCCCAAACCTTCATCGCATTGCGTTGCACCAGTTTATAGCTGTCTTCGCGGCTGACGCCGGCTTGCGTCAAAGCAAGCAGGACCCGCTGGGACATCACGAGGCCACGGAATTTGTTCATGTTGGCCAGCATATTTTCTGGATAGATAACCAGCTTTTCGATCATGCCCGCCAGACGGTTCAACGCAAAATTCAGCGTGATTGTTGTGTCTGGACCGATCGTGCGCTCAACAGAGGAATGCGAAATATCGCGTTCGTGCCAAAGCGTGACATTTTCCATCGCAGGGGTCACGGACATGCGCACCAAACGAGCAAGACCAGTCAGGTTTTCGGTCAAAATAGGGTTACGCTTGTGCGGCATCGCGGACGATCCCTTTTGCCCCTTTGAGAAAAACTCTTCGGCTTCAAGAACTTCGGTGCGCTGCATGTGGCGGACTTCGGTGGCGATGTTTTCCATGGATGATGCAATCACACCCAATGTGGCAAAGAACATCGCGTGGCGGTCACGTGGGATGACTTGGGTTGAGATCGGCTCTGGGCGCAGGCCCATCTTTTCGCAGACGTGCTCTTCAACGCTTGGGTCGATATTGGCGAACGTGCCAACAGCACCAGACACGGCACCTGTCGCGATTTCTTCACGAGCCATTTTCAAGCGTGTCAGGCCACGGTCCATTTCAGCGTAGAAACGTGCAAATGTCAGACCCATTGTCGTTGGTTCGGCGTGGATACCGTGGGACCGGCCAATGCGGACGGTGTCCTTGTGCTCAAGCGCGCGGGTTTTCAACGCGGCCAGAACGCGTTCCATATCCTTGATCAGGATGTCAGAGGCACGAACAAGCTGGACGTTGAATGTTGTGTCGAGAACATCTGATGATGTCATGCCTTGGTGAACAAAGCGGGCCGCGTCACTGCCGACGATATCCGCAAGGTGTGTCAGGAAGGCGATGACGTCGTGTTTGGTCACTGCTTCAATGGCGTCAATCTTGGCAACATCGAATTCAACATCCTTGGCTTTCCAAACCGCATCGGCGTTGGCTTGCGGGATGACACCGATGGCGGCTTGCGCGTCACAGGCGTGGGCCTCGATCTCGTACCAAATGCGGAATTTTGTCGCTGGCTCCCAGATCGCGGTCATTTCAGGGCGGGAATAACGGGGGATCATGGGCGGCAGCCTTTCTGGATGTTGCGATATCCGCGCGGTTTATGCGGCGCGGCACATAGGGGCAAGGTGCCACGCGCAATTGCGCGGATGTGATCGCGGGGTTCTTGTGAAAAGCCGCCATTTATGCACGAATGACGCGGCATAAAGGAGGATGGTATGCGGTTTATTTTGTCTTTGGTGCTTTTGTTGCCCAATGCCGCGATGGCGTGGGAGCGGCTTGGTGATGATGCGATCAGTGCGGCTTTGGCCGATCGTAGCCTTCAGTATGATGCCCATACCTTTCAACATTTCCGCAAATCTGGCGTGACGGAATTCATCACAGAGCGGTATTCTTCGGGCCGTTGGGAGACGCGGGACGGCCAATATTGCAGCGTTTGGCCGCCGTCGGATCGTTGGGAATGCTATGACGTTGAGGCCGAAGGCCAAAGTGTCCGGTTCATCGGCGCGGATGGCACGATGTCAACGGGCACCTATATCGAATGATCCCACTTGCGGCGTTTGAAGGCCGCTGGGAGGTGAGGCGGCAGATTGACGACGCCCATACCAACCAGCACGGGCGTTTTGAGGGGCAGGCGGTGTTCAGCCCCCGAGACGGCGGCATGCATTATGCCGAAACCGGCCGGCTGCATCTGGGCGACGCGCCCCCAATGCAGGCCGAGCGGCACTACCTTTGGCACAGCGACGCCGAGCGCATTGTTGTGCAATTCCCCGATGGTCGCGACTTTCACAGTTTTACCACCACACCGGCCGCGCAGGCCACGCATCTTTGTGGCGAAGACCTCTATGAGGTGCGCTATGACTTTGCCCAATGGCCCATATGGACGGCGATTTGGAAGGTGAGTGGGCCGCGCAAAGCCTATGAAATGACCAGCACCTACCAACAGCGTTAGCGCTTAGCGGCTTGCGGCCAATCTGCCCTTGGGGCAAAAGGGAAAAAAGTCAGACGAGAATGGAGAGCCGCATGGCCCACGCATTAACAACACGTAACGTATTGGCCGAGGCCTTTGGCCCAACCGAAGGGACCGCCAAATTAGCCAAACAAGCGGTTTTGGTTTTGGTCGGGGTTCTGGCCCTTGCGATCATGGCCAAGATCAAAATTCCGATGTGGCCGGTCGCGATTTCGATGGGCACATTTGCGGTGCTGACCATTGGCGCGGCGTATGGCCCCAAGCTGGGCCTGACCACCATCATTGCTTATATGATCGTTGGTGCGCTTGGCTTTGATGTGTTTCAAAACTCCTCTGCCGAGGCGTTTGGCTGGTCTTATATGATCGGCGGGACGGGCGGATATCTGGTGGGCTATGTGCTTGCCATTGGCGTGATGGGCATGGCCGCGCGTGCCGGTTGGGACCGCACATGGGGCAAGATGGCCCTGGCGATGCTGATCGCCAACGCGGTGATCTATATCCCCGGTGTTTTGTGGTTGGGTCAGGTGTACGGTTGGGATCAGCCGATCCTGAACTGGGGCCTGTGGCCATTTCTGATCGGTGACGGTCTTAAGCTGGTTGCGGCGGCTATCATGGTGCCGGCGATTTGGAAAATGATCGGCTCGGCCCGCGCATAACACCGCGGCCGGGAGTTGGCGAAATTAAAAAGGCGCGGCCCCATGCGGGTCGCGCCTTTTGTCTGTGAATGTGCCTGTGCAAGCTGCGGGGGTGGCGCAAAGAGGGCAAACCGGGTTTTGGCCGGGAGGGGCGGACCCTCCGGGGGGAGTGAAGGCCAAAAGAAGCATGGGCGCTGGCGCTAGTCGGCCAATGTTGTGATGACCTCTGAGGCTTTTTCCAGCGTGCGGTGAACGGGGCATTTGTCGGCAATCTCAAGCAGGCGGGCGCGTTGCTCGGCATCAAGATCCCCGGTGAGGGTGATGGCCCGGTGGAACTGGTCGACCTTGGTCCCGCTCGATGTTTCGGCATCTTGGGCGTGGACCTTGCCATGGTTGACGTCCACCGACACATGGGTCAGCGGCCACTTTTTGCGCCGGGCATACATCCGGATTGTCATGGCCGTGCAGGCCCCAAGGCCCGCAGTTACAAAGCCATACGGCGACATGCCTTTGTCTGTGCCGCCATAAGCCAATGGCTCGTCGGCCAATGCGTGGTGTTTTGGCCCCGACTGGATGTCTTGCAAAAACCCGTCGGCGTCGGCCTCAGAGACGCGCACGATCCCTTCGGGCACGCCAATCGGCGGCGCAGGCGGCGTGAGGGGGATATAATGGCTGGCCCATGTCGCAATCACATCAGCGGCGTATTCCGCATCCGCGGCACTGCTCAGCAAATGGTCTGCGCCATCCAAGGTGACAAAGCTTTTGGGGTGCTTGGCGGCCATAAAGATTTGGCTGGCGTTGTCGATACTGACGGTGGCATCGCGGGGGCCGTGCAGGACCAACAATGCGCCCTTAAAGGCCGCAATGGCATCGGTGAGGGCGCTGTCTTGAACGTCTTCGATGAATTGGCGGCCAATCTTGAACGGGCGTCCCGCGAGGCTCACTTCGGCGACGCCGTCTGTCATGATTTTGGTCACGGCTGTGCCAAATTGCTCGGCGACATGGCCGGGGTCAAACGGCGCGCCAATGGTGACGGTGGCCAAAATACCCGGAATGTTGGGCGCGGCCTTTAGGACCGCAGATCCACCAAGGGAATGGCCAATCAGCATCGACGGCGCCATGCCGCGCGCCTCAAGGGCCGTTGCCGCCGCGGCGATATCATTGGCATTTGAAGTGAAGTCAGTATTGGAAAACTCGCCTTTGGAATGGCCAAGCCCGGTGAAATCAAAGCGCAACACCGCAATGCCCATACCCGCCAAACGCGCAGCGATCCGGCGTGCTGCGAGGATGTCTTTGCCGCACGTAAAGCAATGGGCAAAAATCGCAGTGGCAAGATGGGGCCCCGAAGGCATATCGAGCCGAGCGGCAAGATCATGGCCAGCGTGGCCGGGAAATGTAAAGCGGATGGTTGTCATTGGCGCATAACTTTCGTTTTGATTGCATCAAAGATGAACGCCTGTGCACAATGCCACAAGCCTAGTCGCGGGAAGGTGAGCGATGTTACCGATATTGATACGGATTGCGGCTGTTGTTGCGGCGGCCTTGGTGGGCTTTGGCTTTGCAACCGGCCTGCATCCCGCAGCCCAAACCACCGCTCTTTTGCGGCCGATGTTTGGCGTGTTTTGTCTGTTAGGTCTTTGGTTTGGAACAAAAAGTTGGGAGAAAGGCCTTGCTGCGATCGCAGTTTTGGCCACGGTGCTCACGGTTGTGCCGACGATTATCGGCAACCAAAGGCAGGATGCGTCGGACACGCTGCGCCTTTATAGCAAGAACCTTTTGTTTCAAAATACCAAGCTGGAGGACGTGGTCACAGATATCATCGCCGCACAAGTTGATGTGGTGATGTTGCAAGAAGTGTCGGTACACAATGACACGGTCCTTGCGATGTTGGCGGCGGACTTTCCGCACCAGCATTTGTGTCGGTTTTCGGGATGGTCCGGCGTGGCCGTGTTGGCGCGCGCGCCCTTGAGCGCGCCGCGGTGTTCCCCGTTTCGGGCGGCGGCGGCGGCGCAAACCCAAGTTGCCGGGCGCGCGGTTTGGGTTGTTGCGGCGCATATCCCTTGGCCGTGGCCCTATGAGACAGAAGAGACGTTTGCCGGCGCACGCGATATGATCGCGCAGATGGCCGACCCTGTGGTTATTGCGGGGGATTTCAACGCCTTGCCATGGACCGGGCGGGTGCGGGACATGGCACAAGCGGCGCGCGGAAGGCTTGCGGGGCCAAATTTGCCAACCCTGCGGTACCGCGGCGTGCCGTTGATGATTGACCTCGCGATTGCGCCGGGCGGCGGTGTGATCGAGCGGCGGCCCTTGCTTGGCTCGGACCACCGTGGAATTGTCGCGACGGTCAACCTCGACCCATAAGGGCCGGATCATGGGGATATTTCGTCAGGTTCTCAAACCCGTCTTCGGTGATCACCACCTGATCCTCAAGCTTGATCGAAAAATCCCCCCCCTCAGGCGAGATCAGCGCCTCAACACATAAGCACATCCCCACCTCAAGCGGATAATCATAAGCGCCCGCCACGGCCTGATCGGGATAGGCCAACAAGGGCCATTCATCACACAAGCCAACACCGTGCATAAAGCAGCCATACTTGAGCTTTTGATAGGCATCCGGAAGGGTGTGACATTGGGCGATAATATCGGGGATCATCGCACCGGGGCGCAGCATTTGCATATTGGTTTCAATATGTTCCACGCCGATCTTCATCGCGGTGATCATATCTTCGCGCGGCTTGGTATCGCCGATCCACCAGGTGCGCGAAATATCGGTGCAAATGCCATATGCGCCGATCAGGTCGGTATCAAAGGCGAGGATTTCATTGTTTTGAACGATCCGCCCGCCGCATTCTTGGAACCACGGATTGGTGCGGGGGCCGGACGACAACAGGCGGGTTTCGATCCATTCGCCGCCACGCCGGATGTTTTGCGCATGTAGCACGGCCCAAATGTCGTCTTCGCTAATGCCGCCGCCGGGCACTTGGGTGCGGGCAAATGTCTCCATTTCGTGACACGCGACCTCGCAGGCATGCGAAGAACAGCGCATCGCGAGGATCTCGTCGGGGCCTTTGATGCTGCGGGCCTTTTCGGTCAGCTCTTCGCCTTCCATCACCTCAAATCCACAGGCCTCAAGCGCCCGCAGGCCCGCAAGCATGACCTTGTCCACCCCAATGCGCATCGTGCCGCCTGCATGTTCGCGGATCACATCCGCAACCTCGTGGCCAAAGACCTTGGCCGCATCCCCCACCTTGTCGCCGCGATCAAAGTAGAAAAGATCCGCGCCCGAGCGTTGTTCGTTTACCAAAGGGTTAAACTGGCTGAGGAACATCGCGTTTTTGTAGTCCCACACGACCATATATCCGTCGGCGCAGACAAGGCAGGCGCGGAATGGGTTGTGGCTGTTCCACAGTTGCATGTTGGTGCTGTCGGTGGCGTAGCGGATATTGAGCGGGTCAAACATTAAGATGCCGCCCCAATCGCGGGCATTCACCGCATCGACAAGCCGGCGGTGGCGGTACGCCCGCATCGCGGGCAAATCGGGCAGGATCAGGCCCGCCGCCTCCCATTCTCTAAAGGCAAGCTGTGTGGGGCCGATCTCAACGCGGTCTTGGTTGTTGGGGGTGCCATCGCGCAGCATTGTCCCGGCGCTTGGGTCAATCTTGCGGGTATCACGGTAGTGGCTGTTCATTCCTCAAACCCCCTCATGCGGCCTCGTGGCCCCATCAGGGTCGGAAAGAAACGGAGGATGGTCCGCGCCAATTGCGACATTTGCGGGCGTTTGGCGGGTCGGAAATGAACTCTGCCCGCCGTTTTAGCGGGCAGGTGCGTTGCTTAAGATCGTATCAGGGGGATTTGCTGCCGCCAAAGGAAATTGCCAAACGATCCTTGCCGTGCTGCATCGTCAATTGCTGACGTGTTGTGCGCGGGTCGGGACGGTCTTGCGCCTCCAATGCGGTAGAACCTGCGGAGAAATGCGAGACGATTGCCTCGGGATAGTCATCGGTTTCAAGAAAGTGATCCAGAAAACTGACAACATCAAAGTTCTCGCGGGCTTCGGTCGCACGGTCCACACGCTGCTGTGGCTGGGTGCGATAGAGTGGTAGTATTTGGGCCATTTTGTCTGTCCGTTCGTTACCAATGCCCTTTTCCTAAGAGGCAACCATGGTGCGAACGGGGTGCTATTGTGTCCAATTTGAGAAAAATAACCCGTACATTGGCACATTGTTTTAGGTTTTTCATCTTTTGGTTGTGCCGGCGCGGCCGCACGACAGGACACCCAAAACGCATCGGGGGCGGCGCAATGCCCGCCCCCGACGTTCTTCCAAGCCTCGTATGAGGCCTTTAACTTAGCTGTTTGCTTTGCGACGGCGAGCGGCTGCACCGCCACCCAACAAAACCGCACCCAACAATGGCAAGGTCGCAGGAAGTGGAACCGCAGCAATCGTGATTGTCGCCAAAGACGAGTTCAAGATTGAGTTAACGGTTGTCCCCGCAGCCGTAGTTTGACCAGCCAACTGGTCAATAATGTCAGTGCCAAGACGTGTGACAACACCACCTTCGTCGGTGCCTGTTCCACCCGCCGCGTTAAACGCAGCGCCGATGTTGTTGTTCAACTCGGTGCCGGCATCCCAGATATCATCAAGCGATACGTTGATCGTTTGCGCACCCAAGAAATTACCGTCTGCATCAAGCAGCTCAAGCGCATCGTCGTTGCCAATAAACGCGTCATTGGACGGGATGATCATCGACAGATACGTCAGGAAGCGATTCTCGGCATCCACTTCGATGCGCAAGGTCGCTGTTTCACCTGGATCGATGACAGGCGCGCCCGCAAAACCGCCCGGGCTTGTGATAACGCCACCTTGCGAGTTTGGAAGCAGAGCTTGACGCTCACCTGCGATATCGGCGGGAGAGCCTTCTTCCGCCAAAAGCTCAAGACCTGCACTCGCG
>JALZWD010000380.1 GCA_023300365.1 Flavimaricola sp.
ACAATGAATTCACCTTTATCAGAGTGTATGGATGCGGAGGGAGCGAATAAATGGTGGAGGGAGCAGGATTTGAACCTGCGTACGCTTGCGCGGGCGGAGTTACAGTCCGCTGCCGCACCTTGCAGCCCGTCGCCCGTATGAACATCCCCCAAAAGGGCGTCAACAACGCGGGAATAGCTTTGCCAATGCGCACCGTCAACCGCAAAAACAGCACGCCCACGCCCCGACATCGGCACATTTTGCCGCCACTTCGATCCCGCCGGGGTCAAACCCGGTTTTGCCAGTCAAAAGGACACCCGATGAGCAACCTAAGGATCGCCATAAGCACAGCCCTCGCTGTCATTGTGATCGTCTGTTTGTTTGTCGGCGTTGATCTGGCCTTTGCCGTCGCGATGACCGCAACCGGATATTACCTCGAAACACCCTGGATGGCCGAGGTCTCGGTTTTGTGGCTTATTCTGGCGTTTTGGGTCCTGCCCAAAGACTGGATGGCGATCAATCGGGCCTATGCCTGCCGCGGCAATGCGTTTATTGCCGCCCCCATCGAACAAGTATGGGACGCCGTGCACCTTCGTCCGCGCACCGACAATTTTCGACCTGTCGTCTCAAAAATCACCGCTGATTTGATCCACATGGATCGGTATCACTATCATCTTGACCCGCGCATGCGCAGCCAAAGTGAGACCCACCCCAACCACGTCACCGTCCAAGTCACAGACGCACACAAACACAGCTATCTTCGCCTCGAATATCCCAGCGCCTCCACGCTGACCGGATGGACCAAAGATATCGTGAGTTCCGAAATTTTCCTCGAACCCCGCCCCGGCGGCGTTGAGGTCACTTTCGTCGAAAACCTGCGCCGCCTGTCGATCCCCACGCTTTTTTCTTTGATGTTCATCAACCCAAGTAAAGACGCCGCCATGCGCCTCAAATCATGGATCGAAGGCACACCAGATCAATCGCGCTTGGGCCGTTTTATGGATCAAATCGGTGCCGACGGCGATCTGTCTAAAAATGCGCAACGTGGGGTGATGGTGGCGGGTGTGACGGGGTTTGTGATGCTCAGTGCCATCGCCTTTGGCATCATCAGCTTTGTCGTCTTTGCCCTACCCGACAGCTAACACACGCGCCTCGCCGCTTGGCATCGGGGCACCTCGCCTATAGGGAATGTTCAACCAGCGGAGCAGCACCATGAAAAAACCCAAATGGGTCATCGAGAAAGAACAAGCCAAACGCGCGGCCGCCGCCGAAACGGTTTGGCTGTTTGGCCTGCACGCCGTCCGCGATGCGTTGATGAACCCCAATCGCACCCGCCTGCGCCTTGTGGTCACGCGCAACGCCCTCGCCAAACTCGAGGACGCAATCGCGGCCGCAGACATCGAGCCCGAAATTTCCGATCCCCGCAAATTTGCCGCACCGCTGAATGCGGATTCGGTCCACCAAGGGGCCGCCCTTGAGGTCAAAGCGCTCGATTGGGGCCCATTGGCCGAGGTGGTGATGCGCGACGGCCCCGATCCCGCCCGCGTTGTGATGCTTGACCGTGTGACCGACCCCCACAACGTCGGCGCGATTTTGCGCTCGGCCGAAGTGTTCGGTGCCCGCGCCGTGGTGGGCGTGCAACGCCACTCCGCCCCAGAAACGGGTGCCTTGGCCAAAACCGCCAGTGGCGCGCTTGAACGCCAACCCTATGTGCGCATCCGCAACCTCGCCGACAGCATGGAAGAGTTGCGCGCCATGGGCTTTATCCTGCTTGGATTGGACGGAGAGGCCGATCAAACCATCGAACAGGCCCTTGATGGTCGCTTTGATCGCCCCGTGGCCCTTGTGATGGGGGCCGAAGGGCCGGGCCTGCGCGAAAAAACCCGGCTCACGTGCGACCAATTGGTTAAGATTGACGCGGCGGGTGGATTTGGCTCGCTCAACGTCTCAAATGCTGCGGCGGTTGCACTATATGCCTCTCACAAACGGTAACAAAAGGAGGCCAACATGCCAGCCGTTAAAATAACGACATGCAATTATTGCGGCACACGCGCCGCCTTGGTCTTGTCGGGCAACAAGCGCCACGAGCTTGCGTGCTCAAACTGCGGCGCCCCCTTGCACGACCTCAAGATTATGCCCCGCCCCCAACACCAAGCCGCAGCCAAGCCCAAACGCCCAAGCCCCGCGCCAAGCCACACACGCGCGATGAGCAAACAGCGCAAATACGACCGCGACGACGACGATTACCACCATCGCCGTCGCAAGAAAAAAAAGAGCTTTGGCCGCCGGGCACTCGAAGAGATTTGGGATTTCGTCGAAGACATCTTCGACTAGACCCAAACGGCCTTACAAACGGCTGACACACTGGCCAAGTGCTGCGCCTTTGTTAACTATGTGTTCACGAATTGATGAAACGGTATGGCAAGAACGCGGCCCAAGTCCCACGTGTTCGATATGGGCATGCCGGATCGGAACATCCTGCGACGCCCGTGAATGTCCCTTGTTCCACACCTTTACGCGCCCGGATCCGTCCGGGCGCTTTTTTATTGCCAAAACCTGTGCCACAACACCCCCATGACACATTCAGACGCGACCCTGACCCAAATCCTCACCGAAACCAAAACCATCGCAGTCGTAGGGTTTTCCGCCAAACCCGCACGGCCAAGCCACTACGTCTCGGCCTTTCTCCAAGAGCAGGGATACCGCATCATCCCGGTCAACCCCGGCCTCGCGGGTCAAACCATTTTGGGCGAAACGGTCTATGCCGATTTGGCCTCAGTGCCACAAGACGTTGATATGGTTGATATCTTTCGCCGCTCCGATGCGGTGCCTGACGTGGTCGATGCGGCTCTCGCCCGTTGGCCCGATCTTGGTGTGATTTGGATGCAGTTGGGCGTCGTCCACGACGGCGCCGCGCAAACGGCCACCGCACGCGGCGTCTCGGTTGTCATGGACCGCTGCCCCAAAATCGAAATCCCACGCTTGGGCCTTCTAAAAACCGCCTAAAGCCTTCAGCGCCGCGCCGCTTTCTCGGCAAGTCCCGATTGCGCCGTACGCTTGGCCAACTCCGCTTCTATGTCGGCCAAACTTACATCCCGCGCCGCACACATGACCAAAAGATGATAGAGCGCATCCGCCGCTTCCGAGGCCAGCGCCGCTTTGTCGCCCTTCACCGCTTCAATAATCGCCTCAACCGCCTCTTCACCAAATTTTTCGGCGCATTTCTCTGGGCCCTTGGCGAGCAGTTTGGCAGTCCAACTGCTATCAGGGTCAGCGGCTTTGCGTGCTGCGATTGTTGCGGCGAGGTCTTGAATGCTCATGCGGC
>JALZWD010000381.1 GCA_023300365.1 Flavimaricola sp.
GTCGTACAATTGTCGAAACCGAAGTCTTGGGCATGGGCCATTACATCTATGGTTGGCGACATGTTCCGGTTGATGTCAGCTGTCTGGGCGACAAGGCAAACGCGACACGCCCCGAGATTGAGCAAATCTTAATCCGCTGTGAAAAAGATATCACAGACGAGGAATTCGAACGCGAGCTATACGTCATTCGCCGCCGCATCGAAAAAGCAGCTTTCGCCGCCGGCGTGACCGGAGTTTACATGGCGTCGTTGTCGTGCCGCTCGATCATCTACAAGGGCATGATGCTGGCTGAACAAGTGGCCGAATTTTACCCCGACCTTCAGGATGAACGCTTTGAAAGCGCATTCGCAATCTATCACCAGCGCTATTCGACCAACACCTTCCCGCAATGGTGGTTGGCCCAACCCTTCCGCATGTTGGCCCACAACGGCGAGATCAATACTCTCAAGGGCAACCTCAACTGGATGAAATCCCACGAAATCCGCATGGCAAGCGCCACGTTTGGCGATAACGCTGAGGATATCAAACCCATCGTGGCCCAAGGCTCGTCTGACAGCGCCGCATTGGACGCAGTGTTCGAGGTCATGGTGCGCGCAGGGCGCAATGCACCGATGGCCAAGACAATGCTGGTTCCCGAGGCTTGGTCCAAATCCGCCATCGAAATCCCGCAGGCTTGGAAGGACATGTATTCCTATTGCAACGCCGTCATGGAGCCATGGGACGGCCCAGCAGCGCTTGCAATGACAGACGGCCGCTGGGTCTGTGCTGGCCTTGACCGCAACGGCCTGCGCCCGATGCGCTATGTTGTAACAGGCGACGGTTTGCTTATCGCGGGTTCCGAAGCTGGCATGGTGCCGATGGATGAAACCACAGTTGTCGAAAAAGGCGCGCTTGGCCCCGGTCAGTTGATTGCCGTCGATATGCAAGACGGCAAGCTTTACCGCGACACCGAAATGAAAGACACGCTTGCCGCCGCACAGCCCTATGCGGAGTGGACCCAAAAGGTGGTTGAGCTGTCGGATGTGCTACGAGGCCAGCCAGAGAAGGCCTTGTTTGAAGGCGCCGACTTGCGCAAGCGTCAGATCGCCGCCGGATATTCCATGGAGGAACTTGAGCAAGTCTTGGCCCCGATGGCCGAAGACGGCAAAGAAATGCTGGCCTCAATGGGTGATGATACGCCTTCGGCCGTTCTGTCCAAGACGTATCGCCCCCTCAGCCACTTCTTCCGCCAAAACTTCTCTCAGGTTACCAACCCGCCGATTGATAGTCTCCGCGAGGCGCGCGTGATGAGCCTCAAGACACGATTTGGCAACCTCAAGAACGTGCTCGACGAGGACGGCAGCCAAACCGAAATTTTGGTGCTCGAAAGCCCGTTTGTTGCCAACGCCGAGTTTGACGCAATGGTAAGCGAGTTTGGTGAAAGCGTTGCATTCATCGATTGCGTGTTTCAGCCCGGAACAGGCGCGTTGCGCGATGGTCTTGAACGTATCCGCTCCGAGGCCGAGGACGCTGTGCGGTCGGGGGCTGGCCATATTGTCCTAAGCGACCGCGCCCAAGACGAAAATAATGTCGCGATGCCAATGATCTTGGCCACATCGGCCGTGCATTCTTGGCTCACCGCCAAAGGCTTGCGCACCTTCTGCTCGCTCAACGTGCGGTCCGCCGAATGCGTTGATCCGCATTATTTCGCCGTGCTGATCTCCAGCGGCGCGACAACCGTGAATGCGTATCTGGCACAAGACTCGATCGCCGACCGCGTAGAGCGCGGCCTGATCGACGGCACATTAAACGAGGCCGTGGGCCGCTACCGTGCCGCGGTGGATGCGGGTCTGCTCAAGATCATGTCCAAGATGGGCATCTCGGTGATCTCTTCGTATCGCGGCGGCCTGAATTTTGAGGCCGTGGGCCTGTCGCGCGCAATGTGCGCCGAATATTTCCCCGGCATGCTCAGCCGTATTTCTGGCATCGGTGTGAACGGCATCCAGACCAAGCTGGAGGAAGTGCACGCCAGTGGTTGGACCACATCCCAAGACATCTTGCCCATCGGTGGCTTTTATAAATCGCGCAAGTCGGGCGAAAAACATGCGTGGGAAGCAACCACAATGCACTTGCTGCAATCGGCTTGCGACCGTGCATCCTATGAGATGTGGAAAACCTATTCCGCCCAGATGCAGGCCAACCCGCCGATCCATTTGCGGGACCTTTTGGCCGTAAAACCATTGGGCGAGCCTATTCCAATTGAAGAGGTGGAAAGCATCACGTCGATCCGCAAGCGCTTTGTCACCCCGGGCATGTCCTTGGGCGCATTGTCCCCCGAGGCGCACAAGACGCTGAACGTCGCGATGAACCGTATTGGCGCCAAATCCGACAGTGGCGAAGGCGGTGAAGATCCGGCACATTTCGTACCCGAAGCAAATGGCGATAACCCAAGCGCCAAAATCAAACAGGTGGCATCAGGCCGCTTTGGCGTAACGGCCGAATACCTGAACCATTGCGAAGAGCTTGAGATCAAGGTCGCCCAAGGCGCCAAGCCCGGTGAGGGCGGACAATTGCCCGGCATGAAGGTCACAGACCTGATTGCGCGCCTGCGGCATTCAACCAAAGGCGTCACACTGATCTCACCGCCGCCGCACCACGATATCTATTCAATCGAGGATTTGGCGCAGCTGATTTATGACCTCAAGCAAATCAATCCGCGCTGTAAAGTAACGGTGAAATTGGTGGCCTCTTCTGGCGTCGGCACAATTGCTGCGGGTGTGGCCAAGGCCAAGGCGGATGTGATCCTCATTTCCGGCCATAATGGCGGCACAGGTGCCTCGCCGGGTACATCGATCAAATACGCGGGCCTGCCGTGGGAAATGGGCCTCACCGAGGCGCATCAGGTCTTGGCCATGAACAACCTGCGCGACCGGATTACCTTGCGCACAGACGGCGGGCTTCGCACAGGCCGCGATATCGTTATGGCGGCTATGTTGGGTGCCGAGGAATACGGCATCGGCACCGCCGCGTTGATCGCAATGGGATGTATCATGGTGCGCCAGTGCCAGAGCAACACATGCCCCGTTGGTGTATGTACCCAAAAAGACGATCTGCGCGCCAAGTTCACCGGCAATGCCGACAAGGTTGTGAACCTCATCACCTTCTACGCAACCGAAGTGCGTGAAATCCTCGCCGAGATCGGGGCAAAAAGCCTCGACGACGTCATTGGGCGCGCCGATTTGCTTACCCAAGTCAGCCGTGGTTCGGCACATCTCGATGATCTCGACCTGAACCCCCTCCTCATCACTGTCGATGGGGCCCATGACATTACCTATGATCGCAACAAGCCGCGCAACGAAGTGCCCGACACGCTTGATGCCCAGATCGTCAAGGACGCGGCGCGGTTCCTCAATGACGGCGAGAAAATGCAACTCGAGTATGCGGTGCAAAACACATTGCGCACCATTGGCACACGCACAAGCAGCCACATCGTGCAACAGTTTGGTATGCGCAACGACCTACAGCCAGACCACCTGACGGTGAAACTCAAGGGCAGTGCGGGTCAATCGCTTGGGGCCTTTGCGGCGCCAGGTATCAAGCTTGAGGTCTCTGGCGACGCCAACGACTATGTCGGCAAGGGCCTATCGGGCGGCACCATCGTGGTGCGTCCACCAATGGCCTCGCCGCTTGATGCCTCCGAAAACACGATTATCGGCAACACCGTTTTGTATGGTGCAACCGCAGGCTACCTTTTCGCGGCCGGTCGTGCAGGCGAGCGGTTCGGCGTGCGCAACTCTGGTGCCAGTGTGGTCATCGAGGGCTGCGGCTCTAACGGTTGCGAATACATGACCGGCGGCGTCGCCGTCATCCTAGGCACCATCGGCGCCAACTTTGGCGCGGGCATGACAGGCGGCATGGCCTATCTGTATGATCCCGACGGCCTCACAGCGCCGCTGATGAACATGGAAACACTCGTGACATGCCCCGTGACGGTGGATCACTGGGAGGCTCAACTCAAGGGCTTGATCGCGCAGCACGTAGCTGAAACAGGCAGCCGCCGCGCCACTGAAATTCTCGAACGTTGGGATGTTGAGCGTCGTCATTTTGTGCAGGTTTGCCCAAAAGAGATGCTTGTTCATCTGCCCCACCCGCTCAGTGTGGACAAGACTGCTATTCCGGCAGAATAGAGGCGGTCAAAGATAAATATGTTTAAACCCAGAGGCTTAATCGCCTCTGGGTTGTTTGTTTAATCTCTGTGTAACCACAATTGTTTCCACTTGCGGTCCAATTCATCTGCGAAATTGGTTTCGAGCTTCTAATGGAAACAATTGCAAGGCGCGTCCCGTGCCAACAGCCTACACAGATCAGTTTTTTGTAATGGACCCATTCGCCCCGCCGCCCGTCGGGACGTTTATTCCGGCTGTCTCATTCGAACTGATCGACCAAGCCAACGACAACGATATCGATGCCTTTGATGGTGACACAGTGGATGGCGTCGATATCACCAGATCCTATCCCGACGACACAGTCACACTCAATATTTCTGGCGTTGGGAACGTCACCTACACTGGCATTACCTTTTATCTTGCGGACGGCCGCGAAGTTTTCACGCCCACCGACGGACAGGTGCTTCAAAGCGGCACCCTCGTCAGCGCCACTGGTGTAACGACCCAAGGCCCGTTGGACATCCAAGACCTTGGCCCGCCATGTTTTGTTGCGGGAACCCTGATCCAAACACCAAACGGCCCGCGCCCGGTTGAAGCCTTGCAAGCTGGCGATCATGTGATGACGCTCGACAACGGCATTCAAAAGATTGCTTGGACGGGCTGTCGTCACGTGCGGGGCAGTGGAGATTTTGCGCCGATCCAG
>JALZWD010000382.1 GCA_023300365.1 Flavimaricola sp.
GGCCGCGAGCGCCGCCGCCGAGGCGCGTGTGCCCCATCTCAAGGACGCCATGACGCGGGCCTTGGCGCGGGTTCTTGAAACCGCCACCGACATCGATGAAGCGCGCGTCGCAGCAGAGCTTGCCCTGATCGCCGTCAAGGCCGACGTGACCGAAGAGATTGATCGTTTGCACGCCCATATCACCGCCGCACGTGACCTGTTGCAAGACGAGGGGCCCAAGGGCCGCAAGCTTGATTTCCTAACCCAAGAGTTCAACCGCGAGGCCAATACGCTTTGCTCAAAATCCCAAGATGCTACCTTAAGCAGTATTGGCGTTGACCTTAAGCTGGTGGTGGATCAAATGCGTGAACAAATTCAGAATGTGGAATGAAATGACCGAGCAACGCCGTGGCCTTTTGATTATTCTGTCATCGCCTTCGGGCGCTGGTAAATCGACGCTCGCAAAACGGCTGATGGCATGGGACGCAACGCTCCGGTTTTCGGTCTCGGCCACAACCCGCGCGCCGCGTGAAGGTGAACAAGACGGCAAGGATTATTACTTTTCTTCCGTAGAGGACTTTCAAAAGTCGGTCTCGGAAGGAGAAATGCTCGAGCATGCCCGCGTGTTTGGCAATTATTACGGCTCCCCGATTGAACCCGTGCAATCGGCCATCGAAGATGGGCGCGACGTGCTTTTTGACATCGATTGGCAAGGCGCGCAGCAAATTGGCAAATCCGCACTGCGCGAGAATGTCCTGTCGATTTTCATCCTGCCGCCCTCCATCACCGAATTGCACAATCGGTTGGTCGCGCGTGGGCAAGACAGCGACGCGGTTATTACCGACCGGATGAACAAAAGCTGGGACGAGATCAGCCATTGGGACGGGTATGATTACGTCTTGGTCAACGACGACCTGGATGCAACCGAAACGCGCCTCAAGACCATCATCGAGGCGGAACGGATGCGCAGCGCACAGCAGCCATGGCTGACCGAATTTGTGCGCGGGTTGCAGTCGGAATTTGAGGAGACGACATGACGCTGTTTGCTTTGGGCGACATCGCCCCAACATTGCCCGACGACGGCGATGTTTGGATCGCACCGGACGCAAATGTCATTGGCAACGTCACCTTGCACTCGGGCGCATCCGTCTGGTTCGGCACCACCATTCGCGGCGACAACGACCCGATTACCATTGGCGCACAAAGCAACATCCAAGAGAATTGCGTGCTGCATACCGACCCCGGTTGCCCCCTTCGCATTGGGGCGGGATGTACGATTGGCCACAAGGCGATGCTGCATGGATGCACCTTGGGGGATAACGTCCTTGTTGGGATGGGAGCCACCGTTTTAAACGGCGCAAAAATTGGCGAAAATTGCCTGATCGGGGCAGGGGCCTTGATCACCGAAAACAAGGAAATTCCCGCCGGATCACTGGTGATGGGCGTGCCGGGAAAGGTCGTGAGGGCCTTGAGCGATGAACACATCGAGGGCCTGCGCCGCTCGGCACAACACTACCATGCAAACGCGCGCCGTTTCCGCACAGACCTTAAGGCCATCCCATCATGAACACACCCAAATCCATCGTCCGCCGCACGCCGTGGCCCACGTCGACGTCTGCGCCCGTGGTCACGCCGCTTCAGCCTTCGGTGGTCTATGCATCCCCCGATCCTGACGCGCTCGATGCGCAATATGATGACGGCACGGGCTTTACCTACGCCCGCGAAGGGCACCCAAACGCCCAAGTTCTAAGCTCCAAAATCGATATGCTCGAAGGGGCCACAGGCGGCATTATCACCGGGTCTGGCATGTCGGCCATTTCGGCGTGTTTTCTGGGGCTGTTAAAGGCCGGCGATCATGTGTTGGGCGGAGATCAGCTTTATGGCCGCACCTTGCGGATGATGTCGTCTGATTTGCCACGTTTGGGAATTGAGACATCCTTGGCCGACCCAACCGACATCGCAGCCATGACCGCAGCGGTCCGGCCCAATACACGCATGGTCGTGGTTGAGGTCATCTCAAACCCCACGATACGGATCGCCGACATGCCGGGGCTGGCGCAGATGTGCCGCGACAAGGGCATCTTATTGGTTGTCGACAACACCTTTACCACGCCGCGTATGTACCGCCCGTTTGACCATGGCGCGGATATTGTGATCCATTCCGTGACCAAGCTTTTGGCCGGGCATTCCGACGCGACGCTTGGGTATGTGGTGGCGCGCGATCCGGCGTTGAATGAATTGATGGATACGGCCAATGCCACTTGGGGGCTGACACCGTCGCCGTTTGATTGTTGGCTGGCCGAGCGGGGATTGCATTCCTTTGAGCTGCGGTTTGACAAGGCGCAGGATAACGCGGCAAAGCTCGCGGATGCTTTGGCCGACTGTGCGGGGGTCAAACGGGTGATTTATCCAACGCGAAATGACCACCCCGACCACAATCGCAGCGCCGAGGTTTTGGGCAATATGGGCGGGAATATGCTGTCGTTTGAATTGGTTGGCGGCCGGGATGCGGCAAATGCCTTTACCCGCGCGGCACCCGAGGTGGCCTTTGCACCAACCTTGGGGGATGTGGGGACAACCTTGTCACATCCCGCGTCATCGTCGCACCGCGCACTTACCCCCGATGACCGCGCGGCATTGGGCGTCAGCGAAGGG
>JALZWD010000383.1 GCA_023300365.1 Flavimaricola sp.
TCACTCTGCCCTTCAAGAAATGCCGAAAGAGACAACGGCTCACCAAAGCCAACTGAGGCTGTTCCTAGCCCCTGAAACTTACCCAATGTACGCAACTTCAAGTGCCGCACCAAGGCACGAAACAACACCCAAAGCGGCGGCCTAAACTTACGCACGCCGGCCTCATCGGCCGCAATCAAGAACCGATCCTCAAGGACGCGGTCATAATTTATCGCCACCGGTACAAAAATTACATCTCTGTCTCCTGGCTTGAAATCAGTGATGATATAGCTGAGAATACCCAACTTTGGTGCGCCAATCCGACCGTTCAAACTCAGCCCGCCTTCGGGAAAGAACGCTTGCGTTACGCCGCCGCCGACAGCCATCTGCACATACCGAGCCAATACGCGTCGATAAAGCTGGCTACGGTTCTTACGTCTAATAAAATAGGCTCCCATGGACCGTATAATAGACGACAGCGGCCAAACTCGCGCCCACTCACCCACCGCATAAGACAATGCGGACGTCTGACTCACAAGGTAGGTGACCAACACATAATCCATATTGGATCGATGATTCATCACGAACACAACCGCTGCGTCAGGGTCTATCTTATCAACCAAAGATCGATCAAACGCCCCAACCCTAATGTTATAAAACGAGCGCGAAAGCCACCGTGCCGCCCGCATACCAAAGGTGAAATAGGCCGTGGCAGAAAAAGATGGCACGATCTCACGAGCATAGTCCTTGGCTTTCTCAAACGCGACGCTCTCTGGAACCCCATTTTTGCGGGCATGCTCGACGATTGCTTCAGAAATTTGCGGGTCATAGATGAGGCGCTGGATCATGTCATAACGCCGAGCCAATTTGAACGGCTCAATTGGCCTTTGCAGCCGCTTATTGAGGCGCGCCACCAACCGCTCGGCCCGTTTGCGGAAGAACCAACGCACTGACGGAAACAAAAAATGGGATGCGAACGTCACCCCTGCAAAAAGCAGAATCAGTATAAATAGCCAGAGGGGAAGGCTCACCGGTTGGGTCATCGCGCGACTTTGACAGGCTTGCCCCCACAGCTCAACCTCAGGGATTTACGAGACAGTCTATGCCTTTGCAGGGTGTTGTTGCAGCACCACCCTCTAAGATAGCTCGCCATAAGGCAAAAAATTGACAGCGACACAATCAGCCAATATCAATTCAAAAATAGCAATATAATTACAAAGGCAGATAGCATTGGAAAATAGCGACACTCCGAACCGCGACACCCCATGGCTGATCCGCACCTACGCAGGCCACTCCACCGCTGCCGCCTCCAACGCGTTGTATCGCGGCAACCTTAGCAAGGGACAAACTGGGCTTTCTGTGGCCTTCGACCTTCCGACGCAAACCGGGTACGACAGCGATCATATCCTTGCCAAAGGCGAGGTCGGCAAAGTTGGCGTTCCAATCTGTCACCTAGGGGATATGCGCGCGCTTTTCGAAAAAATCCCGCTCGAACAAATGAACACCTCAATGACAATCAACGCCACAGCACCATGGCTCTTGGCGCTTTATGTTGCCGTGGCCCAAGAGCAAGGCGCAGATATTAGCCGTCTCAAAGGCACGGTGCAAAACGACATCATCAAAGAATACCTTTCTCGCGGCACCTACATCTGCCCCCCCAAACCCTCTTTGCGCATGATCACCGATGTCGCCGCCTGGACGCGAACCAATATGCCCAAATGGAACCCAATGAATATATGCTCGTACCACCTCCAAGAGGCCGGGGCTACGCCAGAAGAAGAACTCGCCTTTGCGCTCGCGACGGCCACCGCCGTCCTTGATGACCTCAAAGATAAAGTTCCTCCAAAACACTTCCCTCAAATGGTGGGACGAATATCCTTCTTTGTGAATGCCGGCATTAGGTTCGTCACCGAGATGTGCAAAATGCGGGCTTTCGTGGACTTGTGGGATGAAATTTGCCGCGACCGCTATGGGATTTCTGAACCAAACTTTCGACGCTTCCGCTATGGTGTTCAGGTAAATTCGCTAGGCCTAACCGAACAGCAACCCGAAAATAACGTCTACCGCATCTTGATTGAAATGTTGGCAGTGACGCTATCAAAAAATGCCCGCGCCCGCGCCGTGCAGTTGCCCGCATGGAACGAAGCACTGGGCCTGCCACGTCCGTGGGATCAACAATGGTCAATGCGAATGCAACAAATTTTGGCTTTTGAAACCGACCTTCTCGAATACGATGACCTATTCGACGAAAATCCCGTCGTTGATCGCAAGGTCGAGGCTTTAAAACAGGGTGCTCGTGCCGAGTTGGCACAGATCGACGCCCAAGGGGGCGCAGTCGATGCTATTGAATACATGAAATCTCGGCTGGTTCAAAGCAATGCCAAACGCATCGCAAATATAGAGACGGGCACCACCACGGTGGTTGGAGTGAATAAATGGGAGACCGGTGAGGCGTCCCCGCTAACGTCCGGTGATGAAGCCGTTATGGTTGCCGATGCTGACGCCGAAGCAGATCAATACCACCGCCTTGACACATGGCGCAAAAATCGGGACGAACCCAAAGCCCAAGCAGCTCTTGCAGAATTGCGCACAGCAGCTCAGGGCAATGCTAATATTATGGGTCCGTCAATTTCTTGCGCAAAATCGGGCGTAACGACTGGCGAATGGGCGAGTGTAATTCGCGCCGTATTTGGCGAATACCGTGCCCCCACAGGTGTTTCTATAAATCCAACAAATCAGACCGATGGTCTCGATGAACTACGCGAACGCGTCAACATAATAAGCAAAAAACTTGGCCGCAGACTCAGTTTTACGATGGGCAAACCCGGGCTCGACGGCCATTCCAATGGTGCCGAACAAATCACGACCCGCGCGCGTGATTGCGGCATCCAAGCTCATTATGTAGGGATCCGCCTCACGCCCGACGAAATTGTCAGGCAAGCAATTGATAATGAGGCGCATGTTGTAGGGCTTTCAATCCTTTCCGGCTCTCATATCCCCTTGGTCGCCGAAGTAATTAACGGCTTAAACAGTCTCGGCCATGCCAATACACCAATAATCGTGGGTGGCATTATTCCAGAAGAAGACATCACCAAACTGCACAAACTGGGTGTTTCTCGAGTATATACACCCAAAGATTTTCGCCTAAACAGCATTATGAACGATATTTTAGAGCTTGCTGACATCAACTAAAGTAACGGTTTTTTCATTTTTTTATCCGATTCCTGAGACCCATCGGCAAACCCCTGCCGATGAGCCTCTCCTTTTGTACAATCATCAGCAATTGCACTTGGAAATTACGGAAGGACCTCTTAACCCGAACAGACTTTCAACTTGAAAAGAGCAAAAAATGAATATCGATCTCGACGCGATGTCTCGCAAAGACCTCAGAAAGCTTGGTAAGGACGTGGAAAAGGCGTTGTCCACGCTTGAAAAGCGCGAACGGAAAGCTGCTCTCGAGGCCGCAGAAAAAGCAGCAGCCGAACATGGCTTCTCGCTTTCGGATTTGGCCGGTCTCAAAAAAGGTCAATCCAAACCGAAGAATCCACCAAAATATCGCAATCCTGAAGATCCGGAGCAGACTTGGTCTGGTCGCGGTCGTAAACCTGCGTGGGTCAATATCGCAGAAGCAAAAGGTGCCGATCTCGAAAGCTATGCTATCTGAACTGTTCCGCAGGGCCGCTCCCTTCCAAGTTTGAGTGGCCCAGTTGGAACCTACGGCTTCAACGGCTAGGCTCTTTCTTGACCTCAACCCAAGGAGCTTGCTGCCATGACAGTCCACATTGGTGCCAAACCTGGCGAAATCGCCCCAACCGTTCTGATGCC
>JALZWD010000384.1 GCA_023300365.1 Flavimaricola sp.
GTTGAAACGACAGCTGTGGCATAACCTTGGCAAAGGCTTTGGCATGGGCCAGGTCGGGGCGCACGAAGGGGTCAAACAGGATCAATCCCTTTTGATCCGGCTGGGCGGGCATTTGGCCGATCTTTGTGTCAAAACCTTGGGCCTCATCGCGGTAGCGCCGCTCAAATGGCACCACGGCGGCATCCAGCGATATCTGCGGCGATACTGCCACCACCCAATCGGCCTTCAGGCTTTTGGCAAATCGAAACGCACCATAGCCGCCCATAGAAAACCCCAAGACATGCACGCGGTCATACCGGGCCGTCAGTGGCCCCAGCAGGCGTTCCATGTCGAGGGTTTCAGAGTTGATAAACCAATCGTTTTGGCGGGTTTTGATCATCAACTGATCAAACCCGTGGGCCGCAAAGCCTTGGCTTGGGTTGGCGGGGCCGAAATCGTCTTTGCCAGCGGCCCGAAAATCAAGCGTGACCATCAGGCGTTTGTGCCCGTGGTCCACATGCAACAGGCGCAGGTGCGCCCCATCAAACATTATCTCTGGTGTCATTTGGGCGTGGTCTTTGGCGCGGTCAGTGGCGCAAGGGCCGCTGCTGCTGCGGCTGCGGGCGAGAGTTTGCCGGTGACAACATCGTTTTCCAAGGATTGCAGGCGTGCATGTAACGTGGGATCGCGGGTCAAAAGGCCCATCATTTCTGCGCGTAATTCTTGGCCAAACCAATGGCGTGTTTGTGCCGCGCGTGTGGTGTCCCAGACGCCGGTTTCGCGCCGCCAAGTGACCAATTGGGTGACAAAGTCCCATGCCGCTTCAAGCCCTGCGGCCTCAAGCGCCGAAATCGGCAGGGCGCGTGGAAACCCATCGGGGTCGCGCGCCCGTTTGCGCAGCAGGCGCAGGGCCCCGGCATAATCGGCAACCGTCCGCGTGGCTTGGGCCTTAAGGTCGCCATCGGCTTTGTTGACCAATATAATATCAGCAATTTCCATGATGCCGCGTTTGACGCCCTGCAATTCGTCGCCGCCCGCTGGCGCTAACAAAAGCAAAAACACATCCGACATTTCGGCCACCATCGTCTCGGATTGGCCAACCCCCACGGTCTCGATCAGCACAACATCAAAGGCCGCCGCTTCGCACAGGGCAATCGCCTCGCGGGTGCGGCGGGCAACGCCGCCCAATTGGGTTTGCGCAGGCGAGGGGCGGATAAATGCGGCCGGATCGCGCGACAAACGCTCCATCCGGGTTTTGTCGCCCAATATTGAGCCGCCCGATCGGGCAGATGACGGATCAACCGCGAGAACCGCGACACGTTTGCCTTGGCCCGTCCGATATAGGCCCAAGGCCTCAATGAATGTTGATTTTCCAACGCCCGGTGTCCCCGATAGGCCGACACGCAGGGCCTGTTTGCCTGTACCAAGTCTATCAAGCAATGCGGTTGCGGCGTCCCGGTGATCTGTTCGAGCGCTTTCGACAAGAGTAATCGCACGGGCCAAGGCGCGGCGCTCTCCTGCGGCGACACCTTGGGCCAGTTGTGCGATATCTGGGGCGCTAGACACGGTCTGTCCAAACCAGCCAGACCACGACAGCAATACCAATCAGCAAAAGATTAAGGGCCAAAATGCCAAGGATGCCAAGAATACGGTCTTTGCGACGCTCTTTGGGATCAATCGTTTCAAGAAATTCGACGACGGCGCCATGTGCCGCTTTGGTCCGTTGGGTATCAAGCAAACGCGCCAATTTGGGATGCTGTGATTGAGCTTGGATCTCGACTAAGTAGTTGGCCTCTTGGCGCACTGTGCGGGGCAACAAACGGCCCGCTTTGCGAATTTGGTCCGACAGGGTTTTGCCGCGGATGCGCAGATTGCTGCGCATAAGCTTGCGGATATCGTCGATGTGGCTGTTGATTAGGTCGGGTGTCATGGTGCGCATTCTAGGGTGCGTCTGCATGGGGCTCAATGGGGCTGGCGCTTAGACGGCACGCGGCGCTAGAAGAGGTGCATGTTGAACACAATCGAATACGGCACACCGCAGTCCCGGCCATCGGTCCTTATTGCGCACGGTCTGTTTGGATCGGCACGCAATTGGGGCGTGATTGCCAAACGTCTCGCACAGGATCGGCATGTCGTAGCCGTGGATATGCGCAACCACGGTGACAGCCCATGGTTCGAGAGCCACACCTATGTCGAGATGGCCGATGATCTGGCCCAAGTGATCGCCACAATGCCCGGTGGGGTTGCGGATGTCGTTGGCCATTCGATGGGGGGCAAAGCCGCGATGATGCTGGCGCTGCAGCACCGCGCGCGCATTCACCGGATGATCGTGGCCGATATTGCACCGGTGACCTATGGTCATACACAAAGCCAACTTATTGATGCGATGCGCAGGGTGGATCTTGCGCAGATTACCTCGCGCCAAGACGCATCTGAGCAGCTTGGTGTTGAGAGCGCGGGGGTGGCTGCTTTTTTACTTCAGAGCCTCGACCTCAAAAATCGTCGTTGGGCCCTTAATCTTGATGTCCTTGAGCGGGACATGGACCAAATAATCGGGTTTCCGACTGTGTCGGATACATGTGATGCTCCGGTTTTGTTTCTTGCTGGTGCGCTGTCGGATTATATTTTGCCCGAGCACCGGCCAGTGATCAAAGGCATTTTTTCCGATTGCCGGTTCGCAAAAATTCCGGGCGCGGGCCATTGGCTGCATGCCGAAAAACCGCGTGAATTTGAGCAAACTCTCCGTGTCTTCTTGGACAGGGATGTCTGAGGCGCCGCGATTTATTAATTTTCCGTGGCGGTGAGCGGGGCATCTGACGCGGCATGGGCCGTTGGCATACCGACAAGGCTTTGGGATGTCGCAACCGTCGCCAAGCTTAGGCCGCCAGCCACAAAAACAAAAACATAGATAAGGGCGCGCATTTGGGTCTCCTTTTCAAAAAGCATAGACCTGATACGCGGCTCAGAAGTGTTTCCGTCGTCAAACCCCGCCCACAGTGGTTGCCGCGCTTGGCGCAAAGACCTAAGTCTTGGCGAAACACCGCAATAGCGAGTCTGCAATGGCCGAGGCCCCCGTACAATCCGAACAAGAGCGTGCCACGTCAAAACGTATCGGGGCGCTTACTGCGCTGTGGCCGTTTTTGCGGCCCTATACGGGACTGATTTTTGCCGCTTTTGCCGCACTGGTCTTGACGGCATGTGTCTCGCTTATCCTGCCTTTGGCTGCGCGGCAGGTTGTTGATAATTTTGAGACCTCAAGCCTTGTGCTTTTGGACCGCTATTTCAAATGGGCGCTGTTAATTGCGGGGACCTTGGCGGTGGGGACGGCCTTGCGGTACTATCTTGTTACCCGTTTGGGCGAACGTGTTGTTGCCGATATACGCAAAGCTGTGTTCGACAAAATGATCGGCATGAGCCCCGCGTTTTTTGAAAAGATCATGACCGGCGAGGTGCTTAGCCGGATTACCACCGATACCACGTTGATCTTGTCGGTGATTGGGTCGAGCGTTTCTATCGCACTTCGGAACTTTTTGATTTTGATCGGTGGTTTGGGCCTTTTGTTTTGGACGTCGCCCAAGCTGACTGGTTTGGTTTTGTTGATCGTGCCTGCGATTATTGTGCCGATTGTTGTTCTGGGTCGGCGTTTGCGCCGCCTAAGCCGCGAGAACCAAGATTGGATTGCCTCGTCGTCGGGCTCGGCCTCGGAGGCTTTGTTGTCGGCCCAGACCGTGCAGGCCTTTACCAATGAAACCGCAAGCCGCGAGAGCTTTGGCTTGGTGACCGAAAAGAGCTTTGTGGCCGCCCGCAAGCGGATAACTGTGCGGGCCGCTATGACAGCGATTGTGATCTTTTTGATTTTTGCAGGCGTGGTCGGCGTTTTGTGGATCGGCGCGCGCGA
>JALZWD010000385.1 GCA_023300365.1 Flavimaricola sp.
CCCTCCGAAAGCGATAGGCCTTTTAGAGGCGATTTATTTAATCGCGTCCCAGCTGTCTTGGATGCCGGAGGCCACGTCTTGGGCGGATGTGCCGCCAACGTAATCAACCATGCCTGTCCAGAACGACCCGGCCCCAATAGCGCCCGGCATCAGGTCGGATGCGTCAAAGCGGAAGGTTGTTGCGTTGAGCAAAATTTCACCCTGACCGCGCAGAAGGCTGTCTTTGTAGGCGTCCAAGTTCACGCCGGAATGCGGTGTGAGGAAGCCGGTTTGCGCCATCATGATCTCGTGTGCGATTGGCAGTTTGAGAAACTCCATGAAGGCATCCGTGGCGTCCGATTGGTCGGTCACGGCCATCAATGTACCACCGCCCAAAACAGGATTGCCGAGGTCTTCGCCGGCAAAGGATGGGAAGTAGAAGAAGTCGGCGTCTTCGCCTGCGACAACGCCTTCGGGGAAGAAGGCCGGAGCGAAGGAGGCCTGACGGTGCATGTAGCACTGTGCAGGAGAGGCAAACATGCCGGTGATGCTATCGCGGAAATCGGTTGAGGCCACACCAGCCGCACCGCCGGAAACCATGGCATCGTTGCGTGCGAACATGCCGAATGTTTCGATGGCATTGATCACCTCTGGCGCATCAAAGGCCAGCTCGTTTGAGACCCAAGCGTCGTAGACGGCGGGCGGCTGTGTGCGCAGCATGATATCTTCGACCCAGTCGGTCGCAGGCCAACCTGTTGCTGGACCAGAGCCCAGACCAATGCACCAAGGTGTTTCGCCGTCTGCGATCATCTGTTCGGACAATGCAATGAGGTCTTCCATGGTGCCGGGGATTTCGTATCCGGCATCTTCGAAGTTCTCTGGGCTATACCAAACAAGCGATTTGACGTTCACGTTATAGAAAAAGCCATACATCTGGTCGGCGCCGTTTTCATCGGCGTATGTGCCCAGATCGACCCATGAAGAGCCAGCGGCGTAGTTGTCACCAACCCATGCGGCCATGTCATCACCGAGCGGTGACAAAAGGCCTTGGGCTGCGAGTGTCGCGGCAAGGCCCGGCTGGGGGAAGACGGCGATGTTTGGTGGCGAGCCTGCTTCGGCATCAATTACGATTTGCTGCTCGAAACCGTCAGACCCTGTGTATGTCGCGTCGACGCCTGTAGCCGCTTCGAAGTAGGCGAGCATGGAGGAGAAAATCTCGTCCTCGGGCTGGAGCCATGGGCCAAAAATGGTGATCGCTTGACCAGACAGGTCGGGAGCATTTGCGGCATAGGCTTCGTAGCTATCCCAGCTGAAGGGGCCTTCGCCGGGTGTGAAGGCAAGATGCCCATCCGCCAAGGCCGCGCCAGCGGTTAGAGCTGTGATGGCAACGCCAGTCAGTAGTGTCGATTTCATAAAACGTCCTCCCAAGGATGCGAAAATCCGCAAATTTTTATCATCAAGCGCCCCAATATTTAGAATCGATACCCAAAGCGCTTTGGATTATCAAAATTTGCTCACAAAATCGTTGGTGTCAATCAATTGAAGTGAAACACACGAATTAATCGCATTTTTCGCCATTCGACCCTAAAATATAGCATTCCTTACTTTACCTTGCTGATACTGCGTGGATAAGGTTTGATTGAAATTTGAAAGCGCTTTGAGGCCAGTTGCCGGAACGAGACCATGAACCTTAAGGAACTTTCTCATACTTTGGGCCTAAGCCAAACAACCGTGAGCCGGGCGCTTAATGGCTATCCTGAGGTTAGCGAGAAAACCCGCCTGCGGATTGAGCAAGCCGCGCGCGCGCACAACTATCGCCCCAATACACGCGCCAAGAGCCTTGCTACGGGGCGGGCGATGATGATTGGCCACGTGATCCCGATGGCGACAAAACATGAAATGGTGAACCCCATTTTCGCGGACTTTATCGCCGGGGCCGCGAGCACCTATTCTGCGCGCGGATATGAGATGATGTTGTCGATGGTTAAAGACAGCGACGAGATGCAGACCTACCGCAATCTTATGGCGCGCATGTCGGTTGATGGTGTGATTTTGCATGGCCCGCGGATGGACGATGAACGCATTGGCCTGTTGGAAGAAATCGGCATGCCTTTTGCGGTTCATGGCCGGGCGTCGGGGCACACATCGCCCTACTGCTGGTTGGACGTGAACAACAAGTCGGCGTTCAAGCGCGCGACCGAGTTCCTTCTTGACCTTGGGCATAAACGTATCGCTCTGTTGAACGGGATCGAGGGCATGGACTTTGCCCATCGTCGTCGCACGGGCTATGGCGAGGCGCTTGGGGCGCGCGGGATTGCGACGGACCCAGCCTATATGCGGTCGGATGAAATGACCGAAACGTTTGGGTACCGTTCAACGCAGGACATGCTTGCGATGAAAACGCCGCCAACCGCCTATTTGGTATCGTCGATGATTTGCGCGATTGGCGTGCGTCGTGCGATTGAAGACGCGGGATTGGTTATGGGGCGCGATGTGTCGATTGTGACGCATGATGATGCGCTATCTTACCTGCGCAATGGCGATGATGTGCCAATTTTTACCGCCACGCGCTCTTCGGTGCGTGATGCCGGGGAACGGTTGGCGGATTTGCTGCTTGACCGGATCAGAGATCCTTTGGCACCACCCCGGCAGGTGTTGCTTGAGGCTGAATTAATGGTGGGGCAATCCACCGGACCTGCGCCCAACCGCGCCTAAGACACAGGACAAGACATGGAATTCAAACGTTCGGACTTTCCCGAAGGCTTTATCTTTGGTGCAGCAACAGCGGCCTATCAAATCGAGGGGCACAAATTTGGCGGGGCTGGCCCCACCCATTGGGACACCTTTGCTGCAACCCCCGGTAACGTCGTGCGCCAAGAGGATGGGGCGCTGGCGTGTGATCATTACCACCGCTACGCCGAAGACCTTGATCTGTTGCAGGCCGCAGGGATGGATGGCTACCGGTTTAGCACCTCGTGGGCGCGGGTTATGCCCGAAGGCCGAGGTGCGGTGAATGAAGAGGGGTTGGATTATTACGACCGGTTGGTTGATGCGATGCTCGAGCGCGGCTTACAGCCATTTCAAACGTTGTATCATTGGGAAATGCCTGCGGCATTGTCAGACCTTGGGGGATGGACCAACCGCGATGTGGCCTCTTGGTTTGGTGATTTTACAGATGTGATCACCCGCCGTTTGGGGGACCGTGTGCAGGCCACCGCGACCATAAATGAGCCTTGGTGCGTGGCGTTTCTGTCGCATTTCCTTGGCATCCATGCCCCCGGCCATCGCGACATTCGCGACACCGCGCGCGCAATGCATCACGTACTTTTGGCCCACGCAGAGGCGATGGAACGCATGCGGGCCAATGGCACCAAAAACCTTGGCGTCGTGCTGAACTTTGATCGGGCTGTGCCGGCAAATGACACGCCGGGGGCCGCTCAGGCCGCAACGTTGCAAGATGGTATTTTCAACAGGTGGTATATCGAAGCGATTACCAAAGGCACCTACCCCGCCGATGTTTTGGAAGGGCTTTTGCAATATATGCCAAAGGGTTGGGAGGAAGACTTAACCCGGATCAATCAGCCAATGGATTGGCTTGGTGTAAATTACTACACCCGCAATCATTATGAGCGAGACGACAATATCAGCTGGCCGCATTTGAAATTGGCCGAGGGCCCCTTGCCCAAAACGCAGATGGGCTGGGAAATTTACCCCGAAGGATTGCATTATTTCCTCACGCGGCTTGCCAAAGATTATGTCGGCGACATGCCGATTTATGTGACTGAAAACGGTATGGCTTGGGGTGATACCGTTGAGAACGGCGCGGTTTTTGACCCGGAGCGGATGGCATATGTAAACGACCATATGCTGGCCACAAAACGTGCGATTGAAGATGGTGCGAATGTCAAAGGGTTCTTCTATTGGTCCCTTTTGGACAACTATGAATGGGCCGAAGGATACGAAAAACGCTTTGGGATGGTGCACGTTGATTTTGAGACATTGAAGCGGACCCCAAAAGCGACGTATCACGCGCTGGCAAATGCTTTGAAAGGCTAGGGATGGCTCATCCGGCGAATACACTCTCACTTGTTGCCGATATTGGCGGCACCAACACCACCTTTGGCGAGGACTTTACCGTCTTGTGCGACTAAGTAAGAGCCGTTAAACTTACTGCGTTCGCCGTATTTGTTGACTAATTCTTCAATACGCTCGGCTTTAGTTTGTGCGTAAGAAAAACTGTTGAAGAGAAAAAGGGTAAAAGCGGTGAGTAGAAAGGTTTTTAAAGTTATTTTCATCGTCGTTGTTTTATGGTTATAAAAGATGAAACGAATGTAAGAAGATAAAAAAGGTATTCTGCTTTTTTTCGATGAACGGAACAAGTTTTACGATGACAAATCAGAGAATAAACTTGTACTAAACATTTAGGTAGGTATCAATATAATACAAATAGAAATAGAAAAGGGATAAAACTTACGCTTTATCCCTCTCCTATTTTATTTATCGCTCCAAGACGACCCGATACCTCGGCTTCCCATTTCTCAATCTCTCAATCCCTTCATTCACATCTGACATTTTATACATTTCGACCATAGGTTTAATCTCGTGTCGTGCCGTAAATTTCAGC
>JALZWD010000386.1 GCA_023300365.1 Flavimaricola sp.
CCTTTGGCACGGGCGGTGCGCATGAAGTCTTCGCCCAGCATATCAAGAAGCGAGGTGCGCATGACGCGGGCGAGGATCGCGGCTTGGGGGAGGGCCAGTGCGAGGGCGGGGAGGGTGAGGGCGTGCAGCCCGGTCCAAAATCCGTCCTCCCAGCCTGGGAAGCCGCCTGAGGGGAACCATTGAAGGTTGATGGCAAAGATCAAGACCATGATCATTGCGAACCAAAAGTTGGGGATCGCCACGCCAATTTGGGTGGCCCCCATCACGGCGGCGTCGGCAAGTTTGCCGCGCTTTGCGGCCGCGAAGATGCCGGCAGGGAAGGCGATTAGGATGGCCAGACACAGCGCGTAGATTGCCAGCGGAAGCGAGACGCCGATGCGGTCGGCGATCATGCCGGAGACGGGTGTTTTGTAGGTGTAGGACTGTCCGAAATCGCCCGCGAGCATCCCGCCTGTCCAGGCGAGGTAGCGGGCGGGGAGGGAGCGGTCGAGGCCCATCTCGGTGCGCAGCGCTGCGAGGGTGTCGGGGCGTGCGTTCACGCCGAGGATGAGGGCTGCGGGGTCGCCGGGGATCACCTCGATCACCGCGAAAATCACGAGGCTTGCGATGATCAAACTGAGGATCAAGGACAGCAGGCGTTTGAGGGCGAAGCGGAGCATGCGGGCCAGATTAGGGGGAGACGTTGGGAAGGTCCATCCGTGGGGTGTCCAAGGTTGGACAGCATGTTAAGATATTGAAATAAAACAATATTCAAGATTTTAACGTACTTTTAACCCACACCCCACGACGGACCAAGCCCAAAATTGCAGCCATATTAGGTGGTGGACGCTTGGCCATGGGTGGCATCCCGGAGGGCCGGACCATTGGCCAAGCGACATGTTTGTATCGTTCAAAGCAGAGTTGAACGGGCCAAGACACGGCCTAGAATTTGATGGCTTTGAATGTCTCGGTCTGTTTGGTGAGGGCCACTTCGGTGGGCAAGCGTTCCATTGAAGACGCGCCATAAAACCCGTGGCAGTTCTGCGTATTTTTGAGAACATATTCCGCATCCTCGGGCATTGCGACAGGGCCGCCGTGAACGAGGATAATTGCATCAGGCTTAACCGCCAAAGCCGCGGCAGCCCATGCATCAACGAGTGCGGGGCATTGTTCGAGCGTCACGCCAGTTTCGGCCCCGATTGAGCCGCCTGTTGTCAGGCCAAGGTGGCACACGATGATGTCGGCGCCCGCCTTGGCCATTGCCGCGGCGTCTTGTTCGTTAAAGACATAGGGCGTGGTGAGCAGCCCCTTTTTGCTGGCCATTGCGACAAGGTCGACCTCGAGCTGGTAGGACATGCCTGTTTCTTCGAGATTGGCGCGGAAGTTGCCATCGATCAGCCCCACGGTAGGAAAATTCTGGATGCCAGAAAACCCAGCGTCTTTGATTTCATCGAGGAATTTATCCATCAGACGAAACGGATCAGAGGCGCACACACCGGCCAAGACGGGTGTGTCTTTGACAACGGGGAGAACCTCGCCGGCCATTTCCATCACCACGCTGTTGGCATCGCCGTAGGGCATCAGCCCAGCAAGCGAGCCACGGCCCGCCATCCGGTAGCGGCCCGAATTGTAGATAACGATAAGATCAATGCCGCCAGCCTCTTCGCATTTGGCGGAAAGCCCGGTTCCGGCACCGCCGCCGATGATCGGCACTTTGGCGGCTTTCATTTCTTGGAATTTGGCCAAGAGGGGTTTTTTGTCGAAATGCTGCATTGTGTTTTGGTCCTGCTTTAGACGATTTCGCGAAGGGATGCCGCCGCGAGGCTGGCAAATTCGGCGTCGTTGATATGATGAGGTGTTTCAATAAGTTTGCGCGTGGCGGTTTGTTGGAAGCCCGCGCGGATGGCATCAAACAAGGCGGCGTTGGCGTCGGGGTTCCAAAACGGCATATCGGGCGCATCGAGCGCCGAGACACCGCCGATGGGCAATAAGAACCGAACGGGGCCGTCCATCTGATTGAGTTTGGCAACGATCCATTCGCCCATCTGCTTGTTTTCCTCAGGCGTGGTGCGCATCAGCGTGACCTGTGGGTTGTGTTCATAAAACAAGCGGTCGGCATGGCGTTCGGGCACCGTGGGTGGTGCGCCGAAATTGACCATATCCAAGGCCCCAACCGAACCGACATAGGGCGCTTTGGTGCGGATAACGGCGCCAAAGCGATCTTGGGTGGCCTGAAACACGCCGCCAAAGAGCATGTCGCAGATTTCGGTTGTGGTGGTGTCGATCACAGCCTTGATAAAGCCGCCATCGACAAGCTTTTCCATTGAGCGGCCACCAACGCCGGTGGCGTGGAAAACATAAGGTTCGTAGTCGGCCTCTAGCGCGGCGACGATGGCCTGAACGGCGGGTGTGGTGACGCCGAACATGGTAAGGCCGAGGCCGGTTTTTGACGTGTTGGTATCGCTTGGTTGGGGGGCAAAGGAGATCATGCCCGCGAGGGCCGCCGCCGCATTGCCCAAGACCTGTGACGAGATCGGATTGAGGCCCTGCACATCGGTGACGGAATACATCATCGTCATGTCGGAGGGCCCCACATAGGGGCCAACATCGCCCGAGGCCACGGTGGAGACCAGCACCTTGGGCAGGCCCACGGGCACGCTGCGCATGGCGGGGGCAGACAGAGCCGTGCCGCCCGTGCCCCCCGCGGAGATGATGCCCGCGATTGAGCCAATGTTGGCTTGGACCCAGTTTTCAAAGGCGATGGCCATGGCCGCAACCGCGGAGCCGCGATCGTCAGCCTTAACGGCGCTGTCCCAATTGGGGTGATGTTTGGCGACCTCGGAGGGCGCGACATCGGCATCGGATTTGGGCAGCCGTGTGGACAGATCGACGGTGCGCACGGCCACATTTGCGGCGCGCAATTGATCGGCGATGTAGGTAAGCTCGGCTGATTTGGTATCAAATGTCCCAGCGACAATGGCCGACCCCGGCCGCGTGTGTATTTGCATCAGTGCATCCCCCCAGATCTAGACACTTCAAAGAGTGTACGTCGATCTTGGGGCTCGCTCAACTTTTTATCACGCGGGCGGGGGTGTCTGTTTTGTGGGGGAGGTGTTCACGGGGCCTGAGGCAAATGTGACTTTTGATTTGGGCCAGATAGGATAGCCTGCCGCAAGGCCCCCCGCTGTTGGGGGCGTTGAAGATGCATAAGGGTGCTGGAATGAAATTAGGAACGATCCTGAGGGTTGGTGTTGTGATGGGGGCGGCCTTGTGCGCGCCGCTTGGCCTTGTGGCGCAAGAGCCGCCTGCGGTGCCGGATTATGTAGTGGCGCAATACGGTGCCCCGCCTGTGGTGCCCGAGGGGCCGATCAGTGCCGCGATGGTGCAGGCGATGGATACGTTGATGATCGATGCGCAGAACCAATCGGTTTGGCAGCCCACCGAGCGTGAGACATTTGAAGCGATTGCGACAAGTGGCGATCCGCGGTTGGCGTGGATCCTAAGCGATATGATGCGGTTTTCGTGGAAGCCCGAGTTTGCCGATGCGCTCTCAGATGCGGCGACACGGGTTTTGGGGATCGAGTTGCAGACCAACCGACGGTGGTCGGAGCTGACCAATCATTTGATTGCGTGGGATATCCCCGACTACCCCCGCTATCTTGACCACAAGACCGAGATTTTCACCAATTACTTGCCGGGGTTGGAAGAGATTTTCGTGCCTGGCAATGTGGATTGGCGGATGGTGTCATGGGGCGGTGTGCCGATTGATGGGCGGCCTTATGATCGCACGGATATCGTGTGTAATTGCATCCCTGCGGTGGATAACCCTCAAGTGAGTAGCGCCCAAGACGCCACGTGGTTGGATGACGATGATGTGGTGTTTGGGATTGTGGTGAACGGTGAGGCGCGGGCCTATCCGCGCCAGATCATGGAAGTGCGCGAGATGGTGAACGACACCCTTGGGGGGCGTGATCTTGGCATTCCTTATTGCACGCTGTGTGGTGCGGCGCAGGCTTATTTCACCGATGGTCTCCCAAGTGGGATTGAGCGGCCTGTGTTGCGGACCTCGGGCCTTTTGATCCGGTCGAACAAGCTGATGTATGACATCACCACCATGTCGGTTTTGGATACGTTCACGGGCCAAGCGCAGACCGGGCCATTGGCCGAACGCGGGTTGGTTTTACAGCAGGCCAGCGTGATCACCAGCGACTGGAAGACGTGGCGCGAGACCTATCCTGAGACGACTGTTTTGGTCGAAGAGCTGGCGTTGGGCCGTGACTTTGATTTTCGCAACACGCGCGATGCCAATGGGCCGATCTTTCCGGTGGGGGATGTGGATCCGCGCCTGACGGTGCACGAGGATGTGGTGGGCGTCATCACGGGGTCGGGGGCGCCTGTTGCCTTTCGGCGCAGCACCGCGATGGCCGCGTTGAGCGATGGGGCCGAGGTGGTTTTTGAGGATGTGCGGCTTGAGTTGGTGGCGGGCGGGCTTCGCGCGCTGGGTGCTGATGGGCGCGATTTGGGGAGCCACCAAGCGTTTTGGTTCGCCTGGTCACAGTTCCATCCTGATACGGCCCTTTGGGGCGGCTAGGTTGCCACGAACCCAAAAGGCGCAGAACCTTGCCTTGCCTTGCCTTGTCTAGGAGAGGGCGGGCGCAGGCGCAGGCGTTTTTTGGATCAGCTGAATAAATGTCTCAAGGGCCATCTCGAGATCCTCGGGGTGGCCTATGGCGCGGGCCACCATCATTGCGCCTTCGAGGCTGGAGACATACATTTTAGCATAGGTCTGGGCCTCAAATTCCGTGCGAAATTCGCCGCTTGATTGGCCGTCGCGCAGAACCTTGGCGATCCAATTATATTGCGATTGAAAGAACGCGATCACTTCGTTGCGGACTTGATCGGGCAGGGTTGAGGCATCGGATGCAAGCACCCCGCCAAGACATAGGCCACCCTGATCGCGCAATGTGGTAACAAATAACGTGCCATAAGCCCGCAGTTTGTCGGAGGCTGATGGCGCGGTGATGTCGTCCATCGCGTCGTCAAAGGCCTCGCGGTAGGCCTTGGCTGTGGCCTCGGCGAGATCGGCCTTGGTTGCGTAATGATAATGGATGCTCGCGCTCTTGATGCCCACTTCGGCGGCGATATCGCGAAAGCTGAATCCATTATAGCCGCGGTCCATCATCAAGACGCGCGCCGAATTTAAGATGGCGACTGCTTTGTCGCTTGGGTCCGATTTTGTCATCACATGCTCTTTATCTACCAAGTGATAGATAGACCATTGACGGATGCAAATCAAGGGGCTATGTCTCGACCTACCAGCCGCCTATCTAGTACTTGATAGATAAACAGAGAAGAAGGAAACCTTATGACAAAACTCAACCTTAGCCGTCGGTCGATGCTTATTGGTACGGCAACAACCACATTGGCGGCGCCCAGCATCGTAAGCGCGAACATCCTTGGCGGTGGCCCGCTTGGACAAGGTACAACGCCGCTTACGCATGGTATTGTTACGGTTGCCGATTTTGGCGATGTAAAAATCCACAGCTATCAGAGCCCTGACTTGACCGGGTGTGTGACAACCCACGTTATCGAAACACCTGAGCGTTTGGTGTTTGTCGATGGACAGCGGTCGGTCATTTATGGTCAGGAAATCCGTGATTATGCCGAAAGCACAGGCAAGCCTGTAGACCGTATGATCATCTCGCATTTGCACCCCGACCACTGGTTTGGTGCCTATCAGTTCCGTGATGTGCCGATCTATTCGTTTGCCGAAACGCAGGCCGAGATCGATCAGCTGGGCCAGTTCTTTATCGACATCAGCGTCGAATCCTTGGGCGTGCATGTGCCGCCAACCAAGGTTGTGCCCAACCATGTGATTGAGCATGGCGCAGTCGAAGTGATCGACGGTGTGACGTTTGAATTCCGCCATGTAACGGACGCGGAATCCGACAACATGATGACGATCTATCTGCCCGACCAAAAGGTCCTGATTGCGCAGGATATGCTGTATAACAATTGCCACCTGTTCTGTGGCCACGGCAACTTTGACGGTTGGAAAGCCGGTCTTGTTGAGATGCAGGCCGACACATCTTATGATCTGGTTCTGCCGGGTCACGGCCCAACCGCGGGATCACGTCAGGCGATTGACGATGCTTTGATCTATTTGGATCATGTGCAGGGCGCCTATGAAACGGCGACGACGGGCGAGGAATTGAAAGCGGCGATCTTGGACCGTTATCCGTCTTACCTTGCTGCGGGATTGGTGGATATTCAGAACCTGTTCTTGTTCCCTAAATCCTAAACCCCGAACGTTCGATATCCGAGATTTGGGCCGCCCCGCAAAGGGCGGCCCATTTCATTAGTTCCAGCTGACGCCCGTTAGATCAACCGAGGCCGTTGGTTGATTGAGCCAGAGGCCCTCAATGTCTGCTTTGGCCACAGTGGCGATCGCCAATTCAAACAGATAGCCATTCACATAGTTTTCCGAGATATGGCGTTGTGCGTCATGCAAGAGCGCTGTGCGACCTGCCGGATCGGTGGTGGCATTCAGCGCGTCCATGATCGCCACAAAGGCCGGATCGCCATATTGGAAATAGTAATCGGGGTTGGCATAGATGCCGATATCCATTGGTTCGGTGTGCGACACGATTGTCAGGCCGTAGTCTTTGTTGCCAAACACCTCTTCGAGCCACTGGGCCCATTCGACATTGCTGATCTCGGTTTCAATCCCAACTTGGCGCAGTTGGCTTGCGATGATCTCGCCGCCGCGCCGCGCATAGGAGGGGGGCGGCAATTTGAGCGTGGTGGTGAAGCCATCGGCAAACCCGGCCTCGGCCAGCAGCGCACGGGCGCGGTCGGGATCATGGGGTGTGAGGCCAATCAAATCGAGGTAGTCGGGGTTGTGCGGCGCGAAATGCGTGCCGATGGGGGTGCCTTGGCCGAACATGGCGCCGTCGATGATGGCCTGGCGGTCAATCGCCAGTGACACGGCCTGGCGGACCAACGGATTATCAAACGGGGCCATGCCGTTGTTCATCGCAAGGATCGTCTCGCCTTCGGTATTGCCCGAGAGGACCTGAAACCGTGGGTCGGCCTCAAACTGTGGCAGGTTTTCGGGCGCGGGGAAGCCCACGAAGGCGTCAACGTCCTCGGCCATCACAGCGGCGAAGGCGGCCGTGGGATCGGAGATAAACCGGAAGGTTGCGGACGCCAGCGCGGGGGCTGTGCCCCAATAGGCGTCGTTGCGGCGCATCTCGATGCGGTCGCCTTGGACCCACTCGTCAAACACGAATGCCCCGGTGCCGATGGGCTGGCTGGCGATGGTGTCGATGGATTCTGGCGCCACGATGACAGCGTCGCCCCAAGCCATGTTAAACAAGAACATGCCGTTGGGGCCATCAAGCGTGACTTGGACGGTGAGGGGATCGACTACGGTGACATCGGTGATGCCGGCAAAGAGGCCCTTTTGGGCGTTGGTGCTGTCCTCGGCGCGCGCGCGGTCGAGGGAGAATTTCACGTCGTTTGCGTCCATCGTGGTGCCATCATGGAAGGTGACGCCATCGTGCAGGGTAAAGGTATAGACGGTGCCGTCGTCGGAGATCTGCCAGCTTTGGGCAAGGCCGGGCACAACCGAGCCGTCGGCCATGAAGCGTGTGAGGCCCTCAAAGACGTTGGAATAGAGCACGCTGTCGATGGCTTGGGCGGCGCCGCCGGTGGGATCAAGGTTGGGTGGCTCAAGCTGAATGGCGACGGTGATGCTGTCTTGGGCGGTGGCCATTCCGGCGGTGAGGGCCAGAAGGCTGGCTGTGAGTGTGGTCCGGATTGTCATGGTGCGGGTCCCCTTGATTGCTTTGCGTGGCATTGTCGCGGGGGTTTGGCGGATTGGCAAGGCTGGTGGCCGCCGGGACGCCGCTCGTGGCCGAACGCCACGTCGCCCCGCCCGCCGTCCCGTAGCGGCCCACCCGCAGGTGTGGCCCGCGGGGTTGGTGCGGGATGCCTCCGGCGGGAGTGTTTGGCCAAAAGAAATTAAGGGGTGTCGGTTAACAGCGTTTGCAGTGCTTTGCCCATGACTTTTGCGCTGTCGATCATATCGTCGACGCCGATCCATTCGTCGGGTTTGTGGGCAAGTTCGAGGATGCCGGGGCCGTAGGCGATGCAGTTCTTGAGTTTGCCGATGCGGTCGATGTGTTTTTGATCGTAGGTGCCCGGCGAGGCCACGAATTGCGCGGGTTTGCCAAGCACATTTTCGATCGCTTTGGCCACGGTTTGCACCACGGGGGCCTGTTTGTCCGTCATCGACGGGAGCACGTGGTTTAGGTCGCGTAGGGCGTAGTTGAATTTGGGGCGGTCTGATTTGAGGTCTTCGAGCAAGCCCTCGACTTCGCGTTTGACGTCTTCGAGCGGTTCTTCGACGAGGAAGCGGCGGTCGATGACGATGCGGCAACTGTCGGGGACGCAGTGCGAGGGCAGGGCGGTGCTGTCGGCCAATTGTTCGGCCTGACCGCCGTGGATGGAGTTGATGTTCATGGTGGACGACCGTGCGCCTTCTGGCACGACGGGCATGTCGGTGCGGCGGGCGGCCATGGCGGGGTAGAGGTCGGTCTCGAATTTGTCGATCACGGCCGACATATGACGCACAGCACAATCGCCCAAGAAGGGCATCGAGCCGTGGGCGATTTCGCCGAATGTTTCGATTTCGGCCCACCAGCCGCCGCGGTGGCCCAGACAGACGCGGTCTTTGTTCAGCGGTTCGGGGATGATGACGTGCTGGACCTTGTCAGGCGAGAAATGGCCGTGTTCTGCCAGATAGGCGACGCCCCCGTAGCCGCCGGATTCTTCGTCCGCTGTGCCGCTGATTTCAATCGCGCCGGAGAAATTGGGGTGCGTTTGAATGAAGGCTTCGGCGGCGATGATGGAGGCCGCGAGGCCGCCTTTCATGTCGCATGCGCCGCGTCCGTAGATTTTGCCGTCGTCGAGTTCTCCGCCAAAGGGATCACGGGTCCAGCCGAGACCGACATCGACGACATCGGTGTGGCTGTTGAAATGTACGCAGTCGCCACAATGGGCGCCATCGCGCCGCGCGATGATGTTCCATCGGGGGTATTTTGCGCTGTCGCCCGGTGTGCCGTGGGCGCGGATGAGCTGGGTCTCGAAGCCTGCGCCACGCAGGCGTTTGTCGAGGAATTCACAAATCGCGCGGTAGTTCTCGCCCGGTGGATTGAGCGTGGGGATGCGGATCAGATCCTGTGTCAGTTGGATCAGGTCGTCGCGGCGGGATGTGATGGCGGTGTTGAGATCGGTCATGAAAGGAGCCTAGAGTCCAAGCCGAAAAGTGGGAACCGGTTTTCGGATAATCTTGCGCGACCAAAATTTTCCAACCTCATTATTCAATGTCGGCGATGAAGATATAGCCCGCGCCGTAAATGGTTTTGATAATCTGCGGGTTGTTGGGATCATCGCGCAATTTTGAGCGCAGGCGCGAGACGCGCACGTCGATGGCGCGGTCGTAGTTGTCGGCGGCGATATCGCCCAGATAATCGAGCATTTGGTCGCGTGTGATCAGGCGGTTGGGGGAGGTGACGAAGAGGCGCAACACGCGGGCTTCGGCGAAGGAGAGGCGGTCAACATGGCCGTCCTTTGCCGTTAGCAAGTGTTGATCAAGGTCGGCCGTCCAGCCGTGGAAGCGGAAGGTGGTGGCGGTGTCGGGCGTGGTGCGGCCCCGGCGGATCAGGGCCTTGGCGCGTGCGACCACCTCGGCGACCTCGAAGGGTTTGGTGATGTAGTCATCTGCGCCGAGTTCGAGACCGACGATCTTGTCCGAGAGGGAGGCACGGCCCGAGATGATCAGGATCGCGGCCCCGGTTTCTGAGGCCATGCGGGCGACGACGCCGAGGCCGTCTTTGTCGGGCAATCCAAGGTCGATGATGCAAAGATCAGGCGAGATTGAGGGGATCGCGCGTTCAAACTCGGTGGCGCGGGCAAAGGATTGGGTGGCGAACCCCGCCTCTTGCAACGCGTCTTGCAGCAGGTCGCGGATTTCGCGTGTGTCGTCGAGGATCGTGGCAAGGGGTTGGGTCATGTTGCGAGCGCCCGTTCAAGTGTGGTGACGTCGAAAGGTTTGCGCAGGACCGTGTAAGACTGAGCCGCCTTTTGGTGGATTGGATCGGTGGTGGGAAGGCCTGTGATCACGGTGATGGGGACGGTATTGCCAGCGTTGCGGATTGCGGTGGCAAGATCGAGGCCGGTGCTTTGATCCTCGAGCATCAGGTCGGTGACGACATGGGTTATGTCGGGCATTCGCGCCAGCTTGGCGGCCTCGGAGGCGCATGTGGCCTCGATCACGGTGTGGCCCATGCGGCGCAAATAGCCGCGCAGGGTTTCGCGGATTTCGAGCGTGTCTTCGACAAGGAGCACGAGGCCGGGTTTGGTGGGTTGCGTGGCCTCGTAGGGGATTTTGATCGAGACCACGGCACCGCCCGCAGGCGCATTGGCGAGGCGGATTGAGCCGTCTGATGACTTGGCGAAATCAAACGCGGTTGAGAGGCCAAGGCCACGGCCCAGCGTACCGCTTTTGGAGGTGTAAAACGGCGTGAGCGCGTTTTTCAAGGCGTGGTCGGAGAAGCCGGGGCCTGTGTCGGTCACTTGGAGGATGAGGTGTGCGCCCGATTGCTCAGAGAGGGTGACGGTGATGTTGCCGGTGCCTTCCATCGCCTCGACGGCGTTAAGCACAAGGTTGAGCAGGGCGTCTTGGGCGAAGCCTGCATCAAACATCAGGTGTGTGTCAGGGGCGGTGTTGGTGATCGTGAGGGTGATCGGGTCGGGCACCGCGGCTTGGGCCAGTTGGGTAAAGCTTTGTGTGAAATCGGCCATATCGACGGGCTGGATTGTTAGCGTGCGCTGGGCGTCGATCTGGGACAAACCGTCGAGCAGGACACCGCCACGTAGGGCGGCGGATTTGATGGTGGCGCTGATTTTGGCGAGCTCTGGGGGCAGGTTGGCGGCATCGAGACGGGATTGTTGGCCAAGAATGATGGTGAGCAGGTTGGAAAAATCATGGGCGAGGCCGCTGGTGAGTTGGGCGGCCAATTCACGTCGGCGCGAATGGGTAAGGGCGGTGCGGGCGCGGGCCTCTTCGGTGACGTCCATCGACAACAGATACACGCCGATCACCTCGCCGCGGGCGATGTCGGGCGTGAAGGCGATGCGGATGTGGTTGCCGTTGCTGGTTTCAAACTCGTGCACGGGCGCCGCCCCTGCGAGGGCGCGCGCGAAAGCTTGGGTGATATGTCCAAAGACCTCATCGCCCAAGGCGTCTTGCATGTGTTTGCCAACCACATCGTTCGAGCGGCCTTTGATGACCGTATCAAGCTTGCGGTTTGAATAGGTATAGACGCCATCGGTGCCAACCCGTGCGACATGTGCGGGGATCATCGAGTTGGTGAGGTTGAGCCTGTCTTGGCTGATCGTGAGATCGTGTTTGGCCTTTTCTAATGCCGTCACAGTGGCCGTCAGGGCGCGGTTGGTTTGGGAAAGTTCTTCGGAGCGCGCAAGCAGCGTATCGGACAGGTTGCCCGCGCGGTCGCGCAGCAGGGCCTCTTGGCGTTTCACTTCGGTAATGTCGGAATAAACGGCGACCCAGCCGCCTTGGCGCAGAGGGCTTCCTTCGACGGCGATGGTGGTGCCGTTGGCGCGTGTGCGCTCAAAGTAATGCGGCTCAAAGGTGCGGGCTTGGGCGATGCGCAGGGCCACGAACTCTTCGATATCGCCCACATCGCCGTAATCGCCGCGTGTGGCCAAATGACGAATCGTTTCCTCAAAACTGGCGCCCGGTGTGACCAGTGCGTCGGGCAGGTCGAACAGCTTTTGCATTTGCAGGTTGGCGAGGACCAGCCGCAAATCGCGATCAAAGATCGACATGGCCTGTTTGATCAGGTTCAGGCCCGCGACTGTCATGCTTTGGGTTTCAAGGTCGGAACGGCTCATACCCTAGGCCTACGCGCTGGATCGGGGCTTGGCCAGAGAGGGGAGGGGGTTGGAAAGGTTTCGCAACATTCCCGAAATAGTTTTGCAAAACTGCGCGAACACAGTGCATGCTGTGGTTGCAGGTCTGCCGGAGAGTGGCTCGCACGATACGTTTGGGAGGATGTATGACCATTTCGACACCGCAGTCGGTGCCCGCATTGTTGGCCCGAAATGTTGCGCAGTTTGGCGACAAACCAGCGTACCGCGAGAAAGAATATGGGATTTGGCAAAGCTGGACTTGGGCGCAAGCGGCGGCCGAGATTGACGCGCTTGCCACCGGATTGCTGACGCTTGGGGCCAATGCGGGGGATCATATTGCGATTATTGGGCGCAACAGGCCGGCGATGTATTGGGGCATGGTGGCCGCGCAAAAGGCGGGTTGTGTGCCGGTGCCCTTGTACCAAGACGCCGCTGCCGAAGAGGTGGCTTATGCGCTTGATCATTGCGGCGCGCGTTTTGCGATTGCGGGCGATCAAGAGCAAGTCGACAAGATCGCCGATGTGCGCGAGGGCCTAACACAGCTTGAGCATGTGATTTACCTCGATGGGCGGGGTTTGCGGAAATATGACCATTCGGCAATGACGTCATATGCCGATGTGCAGGCCGCCGGACGTGCCAGTAATATGGCCGCCGAGATGGAGGCGCGTGTTGCCGCGCAGACCTATGATGACACGTGTGTGATGCTGTATACCAGTGGCACGACAGGGCGGCCCAAGGGCGTGGTTTTGTCGAACCGCAATATTATCGAGACCTCAAAAAACTCATCAGAATTTGACCACCTGCGACCCGGTGATGAGACAGTGGCCTATTTGCCAATGGCCTGGGTGGGGGACTTTATTTTCTCTATCGGTCAGGCGATTTGGACGGGATTTTGTGTGAATTGCCCCGAGAGCGAACATACGCTGGCCACGGACCTGCGCGAGATTGGGCCGACGTATTATTTCGCACCACCGCGTGTGTTTGAGAACCAGCTGACCCAAGTGATGATCCGGATGGAAGACGCGGGGCGCGTCAAAAAATGGTTGTTTGATCGGTTTATGGCGACGGCGAAACGCGTGGGCCCTGCGATGCTGGATGGCACATCCGTCGGCCTGTTGGACCGTTTGAAATACGCGCTGGGCGATGTGCTGGTTTATGGGCCGCTTAAGAATACGCTGGGGTTTAGCCGCATTCGCGTGGGCTATACCGCAGGCGAGGCCATTGGGCCGGAGATTTTCGATTTTTACCGCTCGTTGGGGATTAACCTTAAACAGCTTTATGGTCAGACCGAGGCCAGTGTTTTCATCACGCAACAGCCCGATGGCGAGGTGCGCGGCGATACGGTTGGCGTGGCGTCGCCCGGAGTGGAGCTGAAGATCGCGGAGAATGGCGAGGTTTTCTACCGCTCGCCGGGCACATTCGTTGAGTATTACAAAAACGCTGAAAGCACCGCCGATACCAAGGACCCCGAAGGATGGGTTGCCACGGGAGATGCGGGGTTTGTCGAGGAAGGCTCAGGGCATTTGCGGATCATCGACCGCGCCAAGGACGTGGGCAAAATGGCGGATGGATCGCTGTTTGCGCCGAAATACGTTGAGAACAAGCTGAAGTTCTTTCCCAACGTCCTTGAGGCGGTGATGTTTGGGAATGGCCGCGAGGAATGCACGGCGTTTTTGAACATTGATCTGACGGCTGTGGGCAATTGGGCCGAGCGGAACAATATTGCTTATGCGTCCTATCAAGAGCTGGCGGGGCATCCGCAGGTTTTGGAGACGCTGCGGGCCCATGTGGAGGAAGTGAACCGCTCTGTCGCCGCCGATCCGATGTTGGCGGGATGTCAGGTGTATCGGTTTCTTGTTTTGCACAAACAGCTTGATGCGGATGACGGCGAGTTGACGCGAACCCAAAAGGTGCGGCGCAAGATCATTGAAGAGAAGTTCGGGGATTTGATTGGCGCGTTGTATGACGGATCGGGCGAGATCTATACCGAGACCGAAGTGACCTATGAGGATGGCCGCAAGGGGCAGATCACCGCGACGTTGCAGATTGTAGATGCGGCGGTGGCGCCCGTGGCCGCACGGATGGCAGCGCAATGAGTGGCCGTCTGGACGCCGCTGGTGACATGCGTCACCTCGCCCCGCCCGCCGACCCTTTGGGGCACCACACTTGTGGTGTGGGTTTTGGCGATGGTGCTGTGAGTATTTTTGGCAAGATGAGACTGGGGGTTTGCGCATGAAAGACAGTGTTGAGCCTTATGTCACCGCCGATGGGCGCACCATTGGGCCCGTGATGATGGACATGCGCGCGATCACCCTGCGATTTGGTGGGGTGGAGGCGATCAAGAATATTTCGTTTGATATTCGTGAAGGTGAGATCCGCGCGATTATCGGCCCCAATGGGGCGGGCAAATCGTCGATGTTGAATGTGATCTCGGGGTTTTATCATCCACAAGAGGGCGAGGTTTGGTTTCATGGCAAAAAGCGCCCGAAGGTGAAGCCCTATCAGGTAGCCCGCCAAGGCATTGCGCGGACGTTTCAGAACATTGCGTTGTTTGAGGGCATGTCGGTTTTGGACAACGTGATGACCGGGCGTTTGGGCCATATGAAGGCGGGGATGTTTGCCCAAGCCTTGTGGCGCGGGAAGGCCGAGCGCGAAGAGGTGGAGAACCGCGAAGCGGTTGAGCGGGTGATTGATTTTCTTGAAATTCAGGCGATCCGCAAGACGCCTGTTGGGCGATTGCCGTATGGTTTGAAGAAACGTGTGGAGCTTGCGCGAGCGCTCGCTGCCGAGCCCAAGCTGTTGCTCTTGGATGAGCCGATGGCGGGGATGAACGTTGAGGAGAAAGAGGACATGAGCCGCTTTATCCTTGATGTGAACGATGAATTTGGCACCACGATTGCGCTGATTGAGCATGACATGGGCGTGGTGATGGACCTGTCGGACCGCGTGGTGGTGATGGATTATGGGCGCAAGATTGGCGATGGTACGCCAGACGAGGTGCGCGCCAACCCGGAGGTGATCGATGCCTATTTGGGGGTGGCGCATGATTGATTTTGGTGTGCGAAAACTGTGTGCGACGCCTGTTTATGCGGTCTGCATTTGGGTGGGTTTAGCGGCTGTGGCGCAGGCGGATGCTTGGGATGATTTTCTGCGTGTGTGTTTGGCCCCGGCAGAGGCATTTGAAGCCTATCGCACCGACTTGCCTGATGCTGCATCCGATTGGGTGGAGTTGGTTGAGGGTGAGGCGGCGTTTGCTTTGGCGGATGCGGGACAGTTTGTGGTGATCGAAGCCCTGCCTGTTGATGGGCGCCGGGCCTGCCGTGTGCATGACCAACTTAGCAGTGAGGTTGCCGCGGCGTTTCGCAATTGGATGGATATCGAGGGCGAGCGGGGCCGATATATCGCCGACCCGTTTGTGACCATCGAGGATGGTGTGGCTGTGATGAGCCATGAGATTTTTGAGCCGGTGCTGAGCGTGCAGATGTGGCGTGATGGAGCGGGTGTTGTGGTGCGGATTTTGGAGACGTCTCGTGAATCCTGAGCTTATTGATATCAATGGCGGGCTTTGGGACGCCTTTGTGGCGCGATGTCTTGAACCGATGGAAGCGGGGCGCGGGCCCGATGCGGGCGGTTTGGAGCCATTTGAGGACCCCGAGCTGTTGGATGTGGAAACGGCGTATCAAGGATTGCCTGAGGGCCTTGTTATGATCACGCGCGATGTGACCCACCGCGATGACCGGGTTTATGTGTCGGGGCTGGTGAAGGCCCAAGGGGTTGATCCCGAGACGGTGTTTGATGCTCCGCGTCGTTGGGCGCGAGAGGCCGTGAGGGCGAAGCGGTATCGGCGCGGGGCTGGTGCGCGGCCCGATTATTGGGCGCTTGGGTCGACGGGCTGGCGGTCTCCGACGCTGGAGCTGTATTTTTCCAAGGGGCCTGAGACCGCATGTTTTACCGCATGGGAGACCCCTGTGATGCATGATCGGGACATAACACCCACCGTGATCCGGACCCTGAAGGAGGCGCAGAATGTCGGCTGATTTTCTTTATGGGATCGAAGTGATCCTGAACGGGTTGATGGCGGGCGTGCTCTATGCGCTGGTCGCACTTGGCTTTGTTTTGATCTTTAAGGCCAGTGGCATTTTCAATTACGCCCAAGGTGTGATGGCACTTTTCGCTGCGCTGACGCTGGTGGGGATCATGGAGGGGCAGGTGCCCTTTAGCCATTTGATCAACGCGGTGTTTGGCACGGAAATTCACCACTTTGGATGGCATGTGCCCGCCGTGCTGGCGATCATCCTGACGCTTGGGGTGATGGTGCTCTTTGCATGGGGTGTGCAGTATTTCGTGTTCCGGCATCTTGTGGGGCAGGAACCGATTATTTTGTTCATGGCGACCATTGGCTTGGCCTATTTCCTTGAGGGTGTGGGCGATCTTATGTGGGGGTCCGAGATCAAGACGATTGCGCTGGGCCTGCCACAAGGGGGGTCGCGGTGGATCGAGGAT
>JALZWD010000387.1 GCA_023300365.1 Flavimaricola sp.
GATGCGATCAAGCGCGGCGAGGGCGCAAACGGCGCGGTGATTGGCCAGCCGGACATGATGCAGGCGGTGCGGGCGACGGAGTGATCCCTCGCGCCAATATCGCGCCAATATCGTGCCAATGAAATCAAGGCCCCCGCGCAGCTTTCACGATGCTGCGAGGGGGCTTTTTGTTTTTGGGGCCACAGGGCACCATTCGCGCAAAGACAATCAAAGGCGGCGATCAAGGGAGAGACGCGGATGCGTAAATTAGTATTGGCGGCGGCGATGGTCTTGGGCACATCCCTTCAAGCTGATCCAAGCTTTTGGGTGCATGAATGGCCAACCACCGATTTTGAAAACGCAAGCATCGACGACTGGGCCGAGATATTGTCGGGGGGGCCGCCAAAAGACGGTATTCCCGCGATCAACGACCCCTCGTTTCACCGCGTCGAAGACGAGCGCGATTTGGCGCCGCTCGAACCTGTGATCACCCTCGAACGCGACGGACAGCCCGCGCGGGCCTATCCGATCCGCTATTTGACATGGCACGAGATCGTCAACGATGTGGTCGGCGGCGTGCCGGTGGCCGTTACGTTTTGTCCGCTGTGCAATTCTGGCATCACCTTTGATCGACGCACCAGCGCGGGGGTTCTGACGTTTGGGGTGTCGGGCAAACTGCGCAATTCGGATATGATAATGTATGACCGCGAAACCCAAAGCTGGTGGCAACAGGCCATTGGGCGCGGGATCGTGGGGCAAATGAATGGGGCCGAACTTGAGACCTTGCCCAGTTGGATGGAAAGCTGGGAGGTCTTTGCCGCGCGCAATCCAGACGGCCTTGTGATGTCCGAGCCAAATTTTCAGCGGGCATACGGCACCAACCCCTATCAAGGCTACGACACATCTCGCCAACCATTCCTTTATGCCGGCGAGGTGCCGCCCCATGGCATCCCGTCTCTTGCGAGGGTGGTGCGTGTGGGTGACCGGGCGTGGCCGCTCACGCGTTTGGCCCAAGAAGGTCAGGTCAGCGAGGCAGGAGTAGTGATTTCTTGGAGCGCCGGGCAAGCAAGCGCCCTCGACAGCCGCGTGATCGGGGCGGGGCGCGATGTTGGCAACATCCGCGTGCGCGACGGGCAGGGACGCGATCTGCCGCATGATGTGATGTTCGCTTTTTCTTACCACGCCTTTTGGCCCAACGGCGAATGGATGCTCGGAGGTTAGGGGCGTGAAATCATGGTTTCTGGTGCGTTAAAAATTGAGTTTTACTTGTAAAACAATGGCTTAACCACGTGTCCAACCTTGGACACCCCCGCAAACGCTTGACACCACAGCCCCACACGATCAACTGCGCGGGATGGAACGCAAGGATCACATCGACAGTTTCGGCGCCGCAGCCCTCACCGGCATCATGCTGCTGCTGGCGTTCAATCAAGTGCTGGTCAAGGTCACCAACGACGGCTTTCAACCCGTCTTCCTCGCCGCCCTCCGCTCGGCAGGCTCGATCGTTTGTATCGGAGCATGGCTGTGGTGGCGCGGCAAACCCGTGGCGATGGGGGGACGCGAGATCTGGCCGCTGGCGATTGTTTTTGGGCTGGTCTTCTCGGCCGAGTTCCTCATCCTCTTTACCGCCATCGACCTGACCACCGTCAGCCGCAGCAGCATCTTTTTCTATGCCATGCCGATTTGGATGGCCATCGGCGCGCATCTATTCCTACCCGGTGATCGCCTAACGTCGCAGAAAATCGCAGGGCTGGTGCTGGCGATGACAGGCGTGGCACTGGCCATGGCCTACCGAGATGGCGGGCAGGGCAGCATCCTGGGCGACATGCTCGCGCTGGCGGCGGGCATGGCATGGGCCGCGATCGGATTGCTGGCCAAAGGCACGCGTTTGAACCAGCTGGGCCCAGAAGCGCAATTGATGTGGCAGGTCGCGATCTCGGCCCCTGTCCTGATGTTGCTTGCGCCATTGTTTGGGCCGCTTATCCGCGAGGTGGCGGTCTTGCATATCGCAGCCCTTGCTTTCCAGATCATCGCCGTCGTCACCTTTGGCTTTGTTCTCTGGTTTTGGCTGCTGTCAATCTATCCAGGCTCCGGCGTCGCCTCCTTCAGCTTTCTTGCGCCCGTCTTTGGCGTTTTCCTTGGCTGGGCTTTGTTGGGCGAAGAGGTTGGGCCGGGATTGATTGCGGCGCTCAGTTTGGTTTGTGTCGGAATCGTTTTGATCAACAAACCTGCGCGGCGAAGGTAGGCCGCGTCACATCAATCGGCGTGCCTGTTGCACGGTTAGATTTGAGTATTTTGGGCAAGATGAGACAATTAGGGACTAGAGGACGTCGGTCATCAATAATGTGCCACTCGGCGCTTTGAAGCCCACATTCGTGCAAAAATTGCTGGCGATTGCGTCGTTGGCTTGGAGACGCACCTGAAGGGCGCGAACCTCGGCTGCGCGCAGGGAGACGGCGATGGCGTGCAGTACTTCGCGGCCGATGCTGCGGCGGCGGACCGAGGGGCGCACGTAGACGTCTTCGACCCATGCTTCGCGGCCGCCGAGCGCGAGGTTCCAGCCGAATGTGACGATGGCGTAGCCCAAAGGCGCGCGCGTGGGGCCAATGAGCCAGACGGCGCCTTCGGGGCCGCCCGAGAGCAGGGGTTTGACCGCGTATTGGCGGGCGATGTGGGTCGCTTCGTCGTCTTCTTGGCCGTTTGCTTCTGCGGCGCGGCGCGCCATGAGAGAGAGGAGCTGTGCCATATGTTCGCCGCTGGCCAGCGTGATTGCCGCACTCATAGGCGCGACAGACGGTCGGTAAGGCGCGTGAAGAAGGCTTCGGCGTCGATATCTTTGATAAACAGCGCGTTGGCCGGGCGGTCGGTGACGCGCCACCAGTCGGCCACTGTCATGCCGGTGGTGTATGTGCCGTCGGTTTCAATTTCGACGTTGATGTGGCGGCCTGCGAAAATGTCGGGCCACAGTAGATAGGCGATGACGCAAGGATCGTGCAGGGGCGCACCGGCGGAGCCGTATTTCTCTTTGTCGAAGCGTTCGAAAAAATTTGTCCACGCAGCGACGGTTTCGCCGACCTGTGTGCCTAGGGCCTTGAAGGCATCGACGCGGGCTTGAGTGGTGAGTGCGTGGTGTGTGACGTCGAGCGGTAGGACCGTAATGTCGACACCTGAGGCGAAGACGATTTTGGCGGCTTCGGGATCGACGTAGATGTTAAACTCGGCCGCTGGTGTGATGTTGCCGACCTCAAAATAAGCGCCTCCCATCAGCACGATGGCCGCAACACGGTCGATGATATCGGGGGCGCGTTGAAATGCGGTTGCGATGTTGGTCAGCGGGCCAAGGGGGCACAAAGTGACGGTGCCGGAGGCCTCTTGGCGCAGGGTTTCGATGATGAAGTCAACCGCGTGTTGGTCCTCAAGTGGCATGGTGGGGTCAACCATGGGCGGACCGTCGAGGCCGGTTTTGCCGTGAACATGTTCCGCCGTGACCAGTGGGCGTGCGAGCGGTGCCGCGCAGCCCGCAAAGACCCGTGTGTTGGGTTTGCCGGCAAGTTCGCAGACAATCCGGGCGTTTTTCTCAGTAAGCGGCAAGGGCACGTTGCCCGCAACAGCGGTGATGCCGAGCACGTCAAGATCATCGGGGGACGCGAGGGCCAAAAGGATGGCCACGGCATCGTCTTGGCCGGGATCGGTGTCGATGATAATTTTGCGGGCTGCTGTCATGGGGGCTCCTGTGCGTCAGGGCTACAAACCAGCATTTGAGGCCGGGGTCTAGAGAGGACGGGCGGGCGGAGTGTGCTGTGTTTGTGGCCGCGGGGGCGGTGATTCGGCGCAGATGGGCGGCGGACTGCTGGCGGGTGGCGGAAACATGTGGTGGTTTGGGCGCTGGAGAGGCCGTGTTTTG
>JALZWD010000388.1 GCA_023300365.1 Flavimaricola sp.
GAATCTGCACCGCGCAGCTTTGGCGGCTCTGGTTCCTGATTTGGCCCTTACCAACGAAACAATAGCGACGCCGGATCCAAATAGTGGTTCGGCGTCTCGCATTTTTGATGTTTTTGCCGTTCATTCAGCACTTGATGACGCAATCTCAGACCTCACCGACCCGCGCATGATACGCCAAAATACGGTCGACATCCTTTTGCGCGCGCGCAAGCAAGGTATGGCAACCATAGCCGCCGATTTCCAAGCGGCGCCGACACAGAGCCACAAAACGGTCAAGAGTTATGCCTGGCTTACCGATCAAATCGTTGAAACTGTGCTGCATGTCGCGCAAACATTTCTGCACCCGCTTCCAAATCCAACCGACAGTGAACGCTTGGCCCTTGTTGCTGTAGGCGGCTATGGGCGCGGCGAAATGGCGCCGGGATCAGACGTCGACCTGTTATTTTTGACGCCCTACAAAGTCACACCATGGGCCGAAAGCCTTATTGAAAGCATGCTCTACATGCTGTGGGACCTAAAGCTTAAGATCGGACACGCGACACGCACCATAAAGGATTGCCTACGGCTTGCTGGCGAAGACTATACAATCCGGACCAGCCTCGTGGAGTATCGCCACCTCGCCGGGGATGCCTCCCTTACCGAAGAAATGGCCCAGCGCCTACGTGAAGATTTATTCGCGAAAACCGCCCCCGATTTCATCGAGGCCAAGTTGACTGAGCGGACGGAAAGACACCAAAAACAGGGCGGACAGCGATATGTCGTTGAGCCCAATGTCAAAGAAGGCAAAGGCGGCCTGCGCGATTTGCAGTCTTTGTTTTGGATTTCCAAGTATGTCTATGGCGTGAGATCTTCAGGCGAGTTGGTCGCAAAGGGTGTTTTTTCAAAAGAGGAATTCGCTACGTTTCAAGCAGCGGAAGACTTTCTATGGGCGGTGCGCTGCCATCTGCACCTCATTGCAGGCCGTGCCATGGATCAACTGACCTTTGATATGCAAGTCGAGGTCGCCGCGGCGATGGGATATGAAGATCGTACCGGACGGCGGGCGGTCGAGCATTTTATGCAAGAATATTTCCGACATGCCACCCGTGTCGGCGAGCTGACCCGCATTTTCATAACAGCTCAAGAGGCAGAGCACCGCAAATCTGAGCCCTCTTTGCGTGGATTTTTTACGCGCAAAAAAACCACCAAACCGCCCTACGCGATCAAGCATAATCGGATCACTATTGAGAGCGAAAAGACCTTTCTGCATGATCCGCTGAACCTGTTGCGCATTTTCGAAGAAGCGTTGCGCACTGGAATGCTGATCCATCCCGATGCTTTGCGCCTCATTGGGGCAAATCTTGGGCTCATCTCGCCGTTCACGCGCGAAGATCCAGAGGCGCGGCGTATTTTTCTTGACCTTATGCTTAAGCGCGGAAACCCCGAACGCGCGTTGCGGCGGATGAACGAAATGGGTGTGCTGTCGGCCTTTATCCCGGAATTCGCGCCCATTGTCGCGATGGTTCAATACAACATGTATCACCACTACACCGTTGATGAGCACACAATCCAATGTATTTCGCATTTGGCCCAGATCGAGCGGGAAGAGCTTGTCGAAGAGTTGCCTGTCGCATCGGGTATTCTTAGGTCGGGCGTCAATCGCAAGGTGCTTTATGTCGCGCTCTTGTTGCATGATATTGGCAAGGGCCGCACGGAAGACCATTCTATCCTTGGAGCGAAAATGGCCCGTGTCATTGCGCCCCGTCTAGGCCTGTCAAAAAAGGATTGTGATACGGTTGAATGGCTGATCCGCTATCACCTCTTGCTGTCGGATGTGGCGCAAAAACGCGATATTTCCGAGCCCCGCACCGTCCGAGATTTTGCCAAAGCGGTCAAAACCCGTGAGCGGCTTGATCTACTTACAGTATTAACAGTTTGTGATATTCGCGGCGTTGGTCCTGGCACTTGGAACAATTGGAAAGCGGTGTTGATCCGCAATCTGCATGAAGCCACAGCGGATGCTCTAGAGAACGGCCTTGAAGACCTTAATCGCGATCACCGTGAGGCAGAGGCCAAAAAGAACCTGCGCAAAGCCCTGTCCGGCTGGGATGCCAAGAAACTTCGCGCGGAAACTGCGCGTCACTACGGCCCCTATTGGCAGGGTTTGCCCGTTGCGGCCCATGTAGTCTTTGCGAATTTGTTGTCTGACCTGAAAGACGATGCGATTGCTATCGACCTCAAGCTTGACCCAGACCGGGATGCGACACGCGCCTGCTTTGTCTTGGCCGACCACCCTGGTCTGTTCTCCCGCTTGTCGGGGGCACTGGCGCTGGTTGGTGCAAATGTTGTTGATGCGCGCACCTATACTTCCAAGGACGGCTTTGCGACGGCGATTTTCTGGATACAAGACAACGAAGGAAGTCCTTTTGAAAAATCCCGTTTGACGCGCCTGCGTGCGATGATTGCAAAAACGCTTGCTGGGGATGTCGTCGCCGGAGATGCGCTGGCGGACCGAGACAAAACGCCAAAACGCGAACGGGCCTTTCGGGTGCCCACCACAATCAGTTTTGATAATGACGGTTCAGAAATTTATACGATTATCGAGGTCGATACCCGCGATCGGCCCGGTCTTTTGCACGACCTTAGTCGTACTTTGGCAAACGCAAATGTCTATATCGCAAGCGCTGTCATCGCGACTTATGGCGAGCAAGTGGTTGATACTTTTTATGTAAAAGACATGTTTGGCCTCAAGTACCATAGCAAAGCCAAATGTGGCACACTCGAGCGGAAACTTCGCGAGGCAATTGATTTGGGCGCCAAACGCGCAAAGGGCTAGCTCTTGTGATGGTAAGCAAGAATTAACGCTATCCGTATTATCGTGCCCTGAGTTTGTCAGTGGTCTGGATCGCGAATGCCTCTTGTTGATACGTCCCGCGACCTGACGATTGTTGCCCATCAGGACGACGATCTGTTGTTTATGAACCCTGATATACAGGCCAGCATTGACGCTGGTAACGAGGTAACAACCCTTTACATTACGGCGGGAGACGCCGGCGAGGGCGAAGCCTATTGGAGCGGCCGTGAGCAAGGTATCAAGAATGCCTATGCAGCAATGGCCGCCACTGAAAGTGAATGGATCGATACCCTAGTAACGCTATCGCACGACGGAGCAGGCTATCAGATTAATAGCAGCGCACTCGCAACGAACCCCGACATCCGCCTGTATTTTTTACGCCTCCCCGATGGCGGCGAAAACGGACTTCCCCGATACAACTTCGAAAGTCTTATACAGCTTAACGACGGTCGCATTTCCTCCGTCACCAGTGTTGATGGCGCTTCAACATACGCCAGAGTTGACGTCATAGGCGCGATTGGCGCCGTGTTGGAACATCACCAGCCCGATCAAATCAGAGTACAAGACCATCAAAGCGAATTTGCCCCACGCGAACATCGCGATCATCTCAGCACGGCAATTTTCAGCGAAGAAGCCTTGGCGACCTATAGCGCCGCGCAATTTACCGTCACCAGCTATGTTCACTATGGATCAGTTGACCTCCGCGCCAACCTCGCACCGCAAGAACAACAACAGACACTTGAAACCTTTCAAGTTTATGCGGAGCATGATCCATATGTGTTTGTCGATGATGGCACATTAAACCCTCTCTATCTTGAATGGGCACAACGCCAATATGTGGCCTCGGAAGTCACAAC